>JACDOC010000005.1 GCA_017656295.1 Bacillus sp. (in: firmicutes)
AAAAAGGGAGCAATTTCCTTTTAAGGATAATTACTCCCGGGGTTTTTTAAACTTCCACTTTTTTGGGGCTAGACCAATCGGCCCCTCTTGCTTTTAATTCGAGAGGTGTTCCTTGTTTTCCAGGAACGCGCATCACGTCACCAAAAGCGGTAAATATCACGTTCGGCTGCTGGGCAATAGATAGACCATCGTCCATACGACCCATTGGAAGGACACAGACAGGACACCCCGGTCCATGAACAAGTTCTATATTTTTCGGAAGCAGATGTTGCAATCCGAATCGAAAAATAGAAAATGTATGTCCTCCGCAAACTTCCATAAAACGATATTGATCATCTGGTTTAACGAGACGGTGGATTTCTTCTGATATCTTGTGGATTAATTCCGGGTCGCGAAACTCGTCAACATATTTCATCGTTGTCATCAAACGACACCTCCCGTATTTGGATCAACACGACACCCTTTTGTAAACAATCGCCTTCCACAGACTGATAATCATCAACGAACGACTTGACTTTTGTTGTATCAAGCTTCCAACGTTGTTTATTTAGAAGGCATGATACGTTTAAATTTTTTCTTTATCAAATTGGTACCCTTTTACTTCCTCTATCGCTTCCTCCGATTCATCTAACATGCTTAGCAATCTCAGTTGTTCACTTGCTTGTTCCTCGCTAATTTTACTCATCGCAAATCCAACATGAATAAGCACCCAATCTCCAAGAAGGGGTCTTTCATTTTTCAATAGGTCAATGTTAATTTTGCGGCGTACTCCGCAAACATCCACCATGGCATAACGACGATCATCATCAAACATTTCTACAATTTGCCCTGGAATCGCTAAACACATGAATGCGTCCCCCTATTTGTAAAAAATTTTTTATAGAAAAACGCCGAACATCTTTCTGCAACTTTTATAGAATCAATTGTTTCTCTTACTCTCTATGTTGAGTAGCAATTACTCGAATTCAAGACGCCAAATGATGACTCGATTATTTCCTGAATCAGCGATGGCCAACCGATTTTGATGAAACCAAATCCCATAAGGCCAGCATAATGATTCCGTCGTTACCGCTTGCCAGCGATTTTCTCCCATCCCTTCGAAATCCGCCTGACCAATAACATAAGAAGCAGGGTGAAACGCGCCTTTTCGCGGCAACTTTGGATATAGAAGGATTCGGCTGTTGGATGTATCTGCCACAGCAAGCCAATTGCCGCATCGTGCGATTCCATAAGGAAACCGGAATCGCCGGGGGCCTTGCGGAACATGGGGAAGTTCAAATGACTGAGTAAAATCTTGTTGACCGAGAACTAAATCAGCTGGGCGGTCACTCTCTGGCGGTGGCGTATAACCGAGGATGCGGTGATTGCCTGCATCCGCAACGTATAATGTATGTTCATCGCCGGCAAGTGCGTGAGGCCAGCGATACGTATCTATTCCCACCCCTTTCCCCCTATTTTCTCTATTTTCATAACCATTGGGTTGTCCAAGAATCAAATCGGGAACTGTCCCATCTTCCGGTAAACCTTTCCATCCTACAACTCTTCGATTTCCCGTATCAGCTACGTAAAACCATCCATTAATGTAAGCAAACCCATATGGCCAATAAAATCCAGTTGGACAGACGTTTCCGCCCCGATTAGGAGATGTTCCCCACAAATTATCCTGTCCTAAAACATCATCGGGAGGCTGGTTATTATATTTTGGTAACGTTTCCCAAATGAGCAGTCGATGGTGCCATGCATCGGCGACAAACAACTTTCCTTTAATAATCGCAACGCCAGTAGGGAGATGAAACAATTTTGGTCCCTCAGTTTCAAAATCGGGTTGACCTAAAACGATGTCAGCTGGCGCATGGTCGTTTTCCGGCCAACCGTACCAAATGAGTACTCGATGATTGCCGCTATCGGCCACCACAAGAACATCATTGTCAACATATACTCCACGTGGTGCATATAGATGATTTCTGGTTGGCTGAGCCGGGGGCAATGCAAGACCGCCGGGAGCTGGTCCACCTAACCATCGCTCGGGATAAGCGGTTAACCTAAGCGTATCCATATTTTCTGTTCCTCCACCCGTACTGGAAATGGTTCTAGTTGTACGTGTGGTGCGGTTATGCATTCCCCGGTCGATAAATCAAAACGGAAGCCATGCCATGGACAAGTAATCGTAGGGCCGTCCACGAGTCCTCCGTTTAGAGGCATCCCCATATGAGGACACTGATCGCGAAAGGCCATTACTTTTCCATCCATGCGCACTAGTAAAACGTCGGACTCCTCATGCGAAAAACGAACAGGATGCCCTTCTTGAAGTTCCGAGACGGATGGTCCTTGCACCCATCCATTTTGTTCTAAATTGTCAGTATCACCCATAACATGCACCGGCAAGTATCCTGAAGACACTTCCTCTTCGACCATTGCAACCTGTTCGATTTCTGGAACGCGAGCTTTAATCGCTTCCTCAACTCCATTTTTCAGCGTCACAGCGGATAGAGAACAACCGGAACAAGCTCCTTCGAGGCGAACATAAGCCGTCTTTCCTTCCACTTTAACTAGTTCCACGCCACCCCCGTGAGAACGCATATAAGGACGCACCTCTTCAAGCGCGGCAGCAACACGGGTAAACAAATCTTGTTTAATGATTCCGTGCATCAAAAACATGGCATATATCGAAGGGTCTTCTACCGCCTTCAGCAGTAACTCTTTTCCTGCTTCCGTTTCCCGAAACGTTCGGACAAGTTTTCTAAGAGCATGTTCGTGAACCGCTTCAATGGCCTTTTTCAATTCCATCGCCTTCGATCGAGCATCTTCTGGCATTCCCTTAATCGAGTCCAATAGTCGGTCCACCCGTTCGGCCAAGGCTTGAAAGTCCTCTTCTTGATAAACTTTCATCCTCATTCACCTCCAAAAGCCAATGTTTGCTCAAGCGCTTCTTCGGTTTTCCGATACAATAAAGTGGCAAATGTTTGTTTAGCCAATGCCTGCAATATGTCTCCAACCGTCTCACGGACCACAATGTTAGAAAGGTCATTGACACGTTGATTGGCTAAAGCCTGCAAAATTAAGCATGAACCCGCCGGATTATCAAGGAGAGCATCACGAAAGAAAGCTTCCACAAATTCGTTCAGCCATATTCCCTCTCCTTGAGGATTTGTACGAAGCAGTTCTAGTGCATTTATTGCTCCTTCATTACGCTGGATAATGCGTTCACTAAATCGGTCAACAGCCATAGCCAACAAAAGATTAAAGTATTGTTGTTCGTGGGGATTCATGTTATCCTCCCTCTCTTTCTCACTGGGACTGTTTACTGTTTAATTTTTCATTTGAGGCTGCTTGCTTTCGCTTACGGGCAATATCCGCTAAGATGTCATTGATGGCATTCGCTGCCTCTTGTTCTCCATATGTACGAAACAATTGACCGGCCTCTTCCAATCGAGGTACTGCTCGAGAAAACGCACCTAAATGAGCCAAAGCATTCCCTTGATTAGCTAAGACGCGAGCATATCCTAATGGATCGTCTTCAGGACGGCGTATTTCAAGCACATCTTCATAAAGTGCAACTGCTTCCCAAAGATTTTCTTCGAGATGAGATGTTTTCACATGCTGTAACGCATTGGCCAGATTGACCGTGGCGCTTGCCCAAAGTTCTGGATGTGTATCTTTTTTAAAAATGCGCAAAGCCTCTCTCAATGACTGAATCGCTGTCGCAGAGCGAAGATAGGAACTACGGTCTAAAGACGGCATGGCCAAATATACTAACGCGAGATTCATATGAAGGGTAGCATAGTCATCTGGATAAGTATCTTTTCGATACACTTTTAAGGCTTCATGATAGCACCTGACTGCTTCTAACAGAAAACCTTTCCGTCCTTCAGCGGCTGTTTGATACACGGAACCTAATTGAAACCACAGTTCAGCCTTAGCTTCCTGGAAGGAAGACGTTTCTAAAAGTGCAAGGGCTTTGCGGTATCCTTCTATCGTTTCCGTTCCGTAATCACCAAGCATTTGTTTGGTCGCGGCCCATTCCGCATAAAGCCGTGCGGAAAAAACAGGAGATACGTCCTCTACTGTAGTGGCAGCTTCCAAAATAAAGGAAAGCCCCGTCGACCAATCTTTTCGTTGAAACGCATCGTACCCCTTAGTTGCCAATAAAAACGCCCGAATTTCTCCTGTAGTATCACCAAGCGGTGGGGGAGTTTCACACAATTGAAGGCGCCAAGCCACTGCATCCAAAAGAAAGGAGAAATCTCCTGAAAGTACTTCTTTTGCTGTAGTATACGTATGTGCCTGTGGATCCAAAATAAAACGATTGTAGGCAGCTTCCGGTCCTGCCGGCAATAATGTTAAAACTTCTTCTTCGCTCTTTCCCTCAATCGCCGCAGCAAAAAAGCGCCAGCTCTCGGGCCAGCTTTCCGGGAATTGTCCACGAAGAAGAAAGGATACGAATTGATCAGCTTCTGGAACTGGTGGTAAGAGAAAAAAACCTGCCGCTCCAGGAAAAACACCGATTGGTTGTGGCTGCAGCATTGTTATTCCCCCTTTTTATTAACTAAACCGGAAAAGAAAACTGAACCTTTAAACGACTAAAGTCGTTCTGATGTCCGAAAGGTATTACCTACACCTCCGTGCAAGGCACCCTGTCAGCTAGTTAAAAATCTTGTTTATTTGACCCCACTCAATCCTGTTACCAGATAAAGGGGCTATTCTCTTTTTAAATGATCACTTCTTCGTCATCGTACTAGAACAATAAAGTGGTATTCGAAACGCTCCATATTGATCATCCCATACGGCATCGCGGATTCCAGGCGGAATTCCTTCTGGCAATAGTTCTTGGACAAACATGCTTCGATCTCCACGAGAATTACGAAATTTTAACAATAATCCGCCCGCTCCTAAATGACTTACCGGCATCACCAATAGTTCTTCTCCACGTACTAAAGCGATGGCGGTTCCCGTTGGGAACCGCACCGCTTTTTCGGCGGGAATATGCAGATAACCTGTTGACGTCAGTTCAAACTTCACTTGTCTTCCCTCCTAATCGTTGAAGCAACTCCTCTGTCAAAACATTCAAGGCAGCTTCCACTGTTGGGGACAATCCAAATCCGTGCGATAAGTTTTCGGCTTCGATCAGGAAAACAGTCACTTTCTTTGGAAAGCGGCTTTTAAGAAGCCACCTGCCTAAGGCAAGCGCATGATCCCAGCGAAAATTGTGAAGATTAACATCCTTTAGTGGTGGTGTTTCCACCTCTTCACCGGGAATTTCAAAAATTGTGCCTGGCTCCGCTCCTGACTTACAGGCATCTACAAGAATCAGTTCATCTGTATCCCCGATTTGAAAAGCTACATCCATGCCAGCAGTTCCGCCATCAGCTAAACGGACTCCTTCGGGAACCCCCTGTTCCCATAATTTGCGGATTAGCATAGGTCCTGCCCCATCATCACATCGGAGTAAATTACCACATCCAATAATAACGGTCATACAAAATTCCTCCTTCTGAAAGCCAAGCGTGCCACCTCAAGGAGCATATCGATCTCTCTTTTTCTGTTTACTAGACTATTAGATTACAGGTGAATGTGAAACGCGGGCTGATATGCTGGCACAGTAGAAAAACACTTCATCTTAAACTTCGCATGAATGAGCTATCAACACATTTTAACGACTTCATATTTGGCTAACTCTTTCTGTGACTTAGCGTCATAAGCGTGAACGGTGCACACAAGGCACGAATCATAGCTTTGGGCAATATGAGCCAATTCGACCGGATCTTCAGGATTTTTAATAGGGACGCCAATCATCGCTGTTTCGATTGGCCCGCGCTGATCGTGACGATCTCGAGGTCCAATGTTCCATGCTGTCGGAGTGATGACTTGATAATTTTCAATTTTTCCATCTTTAATTTGAATCCAGTCCGCCAAAGCGCCACGAGCTGCTTCCGTAGCCCCGAATCCACGTCCTTCAGGCAATTCTTTCGGCTTGATATAAAATTTTTCGTTTAAATCGATTTGCTTCAACCAATCTTTCATGCGCAAATAATATTTGGCAGCTTCGTGTAGACGTGCCAATACACGCACCATCACACTTGGTCCAATTTCTTTCAAAATATTCAAAAATAGAGGATCATAATCTTGCCATTCTTGCGCACCAGGGCGTCCGGCGATGACTTGGCGAGCTAAAGGTCCTACCTCCAGCGGAGATTCTCCAATGAGTGGAATATTGTAACGTGGTGCTTTAGCAAAGGTGTATTTTCCTTCTTTTTGTCCTTCCATTGGATCCACTGGATCGGTAACTCCTTCAAATGGATGGTAAGCACCACTGCCACGATAGTAAGAATACGTGTGGTCTTCCCGTACCCGTTCCTGATCAAAATCATGGAAATTTTCTCCATCAAATATTCCAGAACGAGTAATTAACGCAGCATTGCGTCCTTCAATCGTCGGATAGCGATATTGCTGTGGATTGAAAAAGGTTCCAGTAGCTAAATAGCGTCCCGGACCTGCTCCATATTTGTCTAAGCCAATTTCCATACTATAACGAATGAACAAACCAAGATCGGAATCGCGGTGTTCTGGCTTTTCATCCAGCCACGCAAGCACATCGTCCCAAGTCTTGTTTTCCAACCATCGTTCAACGGACGAACCAAGCAAAATTTTCTCCAGCCAATTTTCACGATAATATTCCAAAATCGAGATAGAGCGAGTAATATCGGACAACGTCGGCGCGCTAACAATGCCTCCAGGAACCATGAAGCTAGAATGTGGCCATTGACCACCGAAGATCGCGTAAATTTCCACTGGCTTAGCTGAAACAGTGACGCCTATCTCATAATGATCTCCCTCAAAAGGAGCCCAACGTCGAACCACTTCATCGTACAACTTGGAAGAAGAGTAATTTTTATGCGTTAAACCGATTGCAAACAACGCATAAAACCACCGAGGAATGCTTTGAATCGTTTCCGCCGCTTGAGCAATATTGCGGATGAGCGTCGCATTCGGCGGTACTTCCGTGCCCCACGCCGTATCGAGTGCATATACGGCTTTCGTGAGATGGCTTCCACCGCAAATGCCGCATATTCGAGGGGTAACAATCAAACCAGCTTGCGGATCTTTTCCTTTTAAAATTATCTCGAAACCGCGAAACATCGTTGCTTGCGTCCAAGCGTCCACAACCACTCCATCTTCAATGGCTACTTTTACATCTAAATCGCCTTCAACGCGTCCTAGAGAATGGACTTTAATCTCTTTTTTATTTGTTTTTACAATCGTATCTTGTTTTTTCATGCTCATTAAGCACCCCACTTTTAAAATGGTTTCCCTTAAAGGACAGCTGAACCTCTTTTCGAAGATTAGTGTTCAAAAGAGATGTTTCTACCGGTTTCCCCTTCATTCCGATGACTTAAGTCACGAATTTATCACGGCACAAACATATCTTCTTTTGCCCACTTCGGCGCCACTGACCGCGCCAATGCCGCATTCACTGAGTAGCTGAGCGGATCGCTTCCTTCTGGCACTTCTTTTGGGATCGAACCGAGAATTTTTTGCGTCTTAAACACTGTTCCCGGTGCTAGATCAAAGTACGGGAATTGCGGCTCTGTACAGCCAATACAAGGCATTCCTGCCCGTGTTTTCGAAGATTGACGGTTCCATAGAATCCGGTTGCATGGCGAATGAGTCATTGGGCCTCGACAGCCTTGCTCATAAAAGAGACATCCTTTTCGGGTACCTTGTCCGAACTCTTCGACTGGTTCTTTCCACTCGAAATATTGAACACGCGTACATCCAGTTTGGGTGAACGTTTTAAAGAAGGTTTGAGGACGTTGAAGTTCGTCTAAGACAACGTCTTCCAAACGGCCGGTAGCAATAGCAACAAGAATTTGTGTCACCCAGTCAGGATGAGCCGGACATCCAGGAATATTAATGACAGGCAATCCTGCTTTCGAACGGAACTGTGTTCCTAGAAATCCCCCGCGTTTTTCTTTCAAGTATTGAAGACCAATCGACTCAGACGGATTCGGTTTTGTCGCCGGTACCCCTCCCCAGCACGCACAGTCACCAATTGCTACGACATATTGCGCTTTCTGGGCAAAATCCCAAATCCAATCTTTTTTCGGACGATCCATGAGCATATCATAGTGTCCAGTTCCGTTTGGCCCTTGAATAATGGTCCCTTCTACCACCAAGATATCGAGCGGAATTTCGTCATTGAGAATTTCCTCATAAAGGCGGCGGACTTGTTCGCCAAACTCCATCGACAAAGAGTGATGATACAGGATGTTAATGCCGAAATCGGTAACTAAATCAATGACCGTCGGCTCTTCCGCATTTAAAAAGGATTGAGTGTTTCCATTGCACGCACCGCCATGCATCCAAAGGACATTTACCACAATCTCCACCTCCATAAAAATATGAGTGTTAAAAACTATATTTTTTCATTGAGGCTAAACAAAGTAATTATGTTTATAGGGTGCCAGACATAGAACCAAATTCTGATTTGTCCTTTTCTAAACGCGAAATCCATTCGTCGATTCCTTCTCCGGTACGAACAGAAACTTCATGTATGCGAATACCTGGCCGTACCTCATTCAACGCTTCATAAAAACGATTCCGTTGAAAACCTACCGCTTCCGCTAAATCAATTTTTGTAATGATCGCTGTATCAGCGCTGTTGACGATGGTTGGATATTTTACCGGTTTGTCCTCTCCCTCTGTCACCGAAAAAAGAACAACACGTTGATTTTCTCCCAAATCATAACTTGCGGGACAGACGAGGTTCCCAACATTTTCAATAAAAAGAAAATCAATTTTATCCAAGTCCCAATCTTGCAACGAACGCTCAATCATTTCCGCTTCTAGATGGCAAACGGTTCCAGTAGTAATTTGGCGTACGTTTGCCCCGCTTTTCCGCAAGCGATCCGCGTCGTTCTCCGTTGCTAAATCGCCCACTAAAGCGGCTACTTGATACCGTTTGCTTAGTCGGGTAAGCACTTCTGTTAGCAGCGTCGTTTTTCCCGTTCCGGGGCTGGAAACGAGATTGACGACATAAACACTCGCTTTTCGAAAGCGCTTCCGTAAATCTCTAGCAAGAAGGTCATTTTTCTTCAAAACATTCTGGCGAATTTCAACAATTCTTGGATTCAATATTAGTTCTTGCATTTTCTTCTTCACCTTCCAAAGCGTACAATTCCATCTCTCGTCCTGCGAGCACCTGTCCTGTTTTTGTTCCGCACACTGGACAACGCATAGGAAATGGTTCGGGCAAAACTTGAGCTTCTTGGCAGTCAGGACAGAAAACGGTTATGGGAACATCTTCAATGATCAGCTTTGCTCCTTCCAAAGGAGTTCCTTGAACGACTACATCGAAGGAAAATTCTAAAGCTTCTTTTACCACTCCCGACAAAACACCAAGTTTTAAATACAGCGCTTTAACTCGCTTTAATTCCAAATTTTTACTTGATTCCATGGCTAGTTCAACTAAGCTGTGGGCAATAGATAACTCATGCATCGTTGATCTCCTTCGATAAGTGTCGTGCAAAATGAAGAACAAAATTAAGTGCTGGCTGCACTTCGGGATCACTTAACGCTCTCATCAGACCAATGATTCCCACACGTTTCGTTCCCGCTTCCTCCGACTCTTTAGAGGCCTCATGCAATGAACGAAACACTTTTCCAATTGTTTGCACCGAACGTACATCTAAAACATCAGATTTGAACAGCTCTTGAATTTGTGGAGAGTCGAGGAATTCTTGCATTCGCTGCAACGAGGTTAATGCATGCTCCAAACGCGTAGCATATTCTGAACTAGTTACGCTTTGTCGCAACAAAATAACAAGTTCGTTAATCGAATCAGCAAATTCTGGTCCGCGCCGAAGAAAATTTTCCAGCATATCTAGAAGAAACGTTACATTCTCCAGCTGATCGAGCAGGCGGATTAGTTGCTCAATCGTTCGCGGATCTGAAAGCTTTTCAACCAACAGATGATCCATTGGCGTCTCCATGACTGCTCCATTCCCAGCTTCCCCCATTCCGATTCCTCCTTCCTGATTTCCATATTTCGTCAACATGGTGTCATATTTCCAGCTTCTAAAATAATAATACAATAATTTAGAATTTTTAGAAATATATATTATAAAATTCCTATTTAACTACCAAATTTTTGCAATAAAATAAAAAACGAAAGATTCACTTTCGTAGTATCCTTTTCGACAATGGGTGATTTTTCGCTCGCATAGCCGGTAGCAAGAGGGAATTTTCTCCTTTCTTTTATACAGAAAACGGGTCATTTTCTTGTCAGAAGACACCGGTTTCTGATTGATCTCCCTCCTACTATTCACTTAGAGGAGGGAGAATAATCAAAAGACGTTAAATAAACATTTTATATGGTTTTTCTAAATAATCTTTTATGATTGATAGAAACTTACTGGCCGGAGCACCATCAATGACACGGTGGTCAAACGTTAAGCTAAGCGGTAGAAGGCTTCGGCGCTGCACTTCATCTCCAACAAAAACAGGGGTATCTGTAATGGATCCAACACCGAGAATTCCTACTTCCGGCGGATTTAGGATTGGCGTGAAAAACTCAACCCCATAAGCCCCAAGACTCGAAATGGTGAATGTAGAACCCTTCATTTCTTCACTTTGTAGATTTCCTACTTTTGCACGTAAACTTAACTCCTTGATCTTTTTGGAAATTTGCTTAATGGACAGTTTTTCTGCATGAGAAATGACAGGAACGACAAGACCGTTTTCTAGTGCTACAGCTACCCCAAGGTGAACGGAATCATACGTATAAATGTGGTCGTCTTGATACAAGCTGTTCATCTCTTTTTGTGTGAGTAAGGCTAAAATTGTAGCCTTAGCAACAAAATCTGTTATCGTTAGTTTAACGTCTTTTTCATCTATTAGCTCTGCTCTTGCCTTTTTCTGTACTTTGAGCAGTTCGGTGACATCAGCCCGCATATGAATTGTGAGCTGTGCAGATTGCTGCAGGCTGGTAAACATTCTTGATGCAATCACTTTTCTCATTCCGTTTATTGGTTTAACCGTAACCTCCGACTGGTTGAGTGGATTTTGTTTTATCTGTTTTTGTTCTACCGGTGCAATATCCTGTTGCTTATTGATCTGAAGCTCAGCATCTGAATGTTTCTCTTTGATCGCTTTTTGTATATCTGCTCTTGTAATTCTTCCTTTTGGACCCGAACCTTTAATACTATTAAGATCAATTCCTGCTTCTTTTGCTAGTTTCCTAGCAGCTGGTGAAACTCTTGGCTTACGACTAATCATTTCCATACGTTTTAAAGTTTCAACGGAGGCAGCACTCTCTTGATTCACTTGTTGCGTTGTTGTTGTTGATTGATTACGTTCAACTTTTTCATTCTTCTTGGCGATATAGCCAATCGCTTTTCCAACCGGAACCGTTTCATCTTGTTGGACGAGGATTTCTAATAGCACACCATCCTCTGGCGCTTCGATTTCTTTCTCGATTTTTTCGGAACTAATAACAACCACGGAATCTCCTTTTTTAACAGGATCTCCCTTTTTCTTTAACCATTCAACAACCGTACCTTCTTCCATGCTCATTCCCATCTTTGGCATAATAATTTCAACAGGCATTCTTTTTCACTCCCCTTTGACCGATAAAACGAGCGCGTGTTGCTATGTTACTCATTTTTACTGGCAACCTATCATCCCAAAATGAATGTTATACAGCTACGAATGTTTCATCCCCTATCATTTCTGCCACTGCATAAAGCACTTTTTCTGGTGTTGGCAAGTAGAGATCTTCTAAAACAGGTGTAAACGGAACTGGACAGTGTGGAGCAGTAATCAATTTTATAGGGGCATCTAAATAATCAAATCCCTTATCCGCTACCAACGCGGAAATATCGGTTGCTACGCTGCATCTTGGATTGGCCTCATCAATCACGATCAGACGTCCTGTTTTTGCGACAGAAGATAAGATAGTATCTTCATCAAGCGGGGACAGACTTCTTGGGTCAATTACTTCTGTTTCAATTCCTTTTTCCACAAGCATATCAGCGGCCTTTAGGGCGGTGTGGACTTGTTTTCCTATTGCCACAATCGTGAGGTCGTTTCCTTTTCTTTTTATGTCTGCTTTACCAATCGGAATAGTATAAAATCCTTCTTCTACTTCCCCCTTCATGTTATAGAGTGTTTTATCCTCGAAAAAGATTACTGGATCATCATCAAAAATCGAGGAAAGTAGAAGACCTTTCGCATCTGCTGGTGTAGAAGGAACAACAACTTTCAAACCAGGTATATGGGTAAAAAGCGCATAAAGACTTTGCGAATGTTGAGCAGCTGCACGGAATCCAGCACCATGCATCGTTCGAATGGTTAACGGTACCTTTGCCTTTCCACCGAACATATAGCGAAGTTTTGCTGCTTGATTCATGACTTCATCAAGACAACTGCCAATAAAATCATTGAACATTAATTCCGCAATTGGCCGTAGTCCGGTCGCTGCTGCCGTAACAGAAGCACCAATATATCCAGCTTCTGCGATCGGTGTATCTAAAACACGATCTCTTCCAAATTCTTGAACAAGCCCTTTCGTAACCCCCATGACGCCTCCCCATGCCTCGTCATCCTGTAAATGGTCAACAGCCGCACCACCGGCTACGTCCTCACCTAAGAGAATGACATTTTCATCCTTACGCATAGCTAGCTTCATGGATTCGTTTATTGCTTGTGAAAAAGAAATTTTTCTTGTCATATTCGATACACCTCCAGACTTATTTATAGGAAACATATACATCTTTTAAGAGATCTTCTGGTTGAGGAAACGGACTTTGTTCTGCAAATTCAACAGCATTTTTAACGGCTTCTGTTACTTTTCCTTCAATCTCTTCTAATTCCTTTTCTGTTACTAATTGTTGGGAAAGAACATAACTACGGAATTTATCTATGGCATCCAATTCTTTTTCATGTTTTTCTTTTTCTTCAGCTTTTTTATATGTTTGAGCGTCACCTTCAAAATGACCGTAATTTCGATAGGTCTTACATTCAATTAAGGTCGGACCCTCCCCGTTTCGTGCCCGTAAGATCGCACGCTCAGCCGCTTCATATACGGCGACAACATCTTTTCCATCCACGATTTCTCCAGGGATGTTGTAAGCTGCCGCTCTGTCAGCAATATTTTTGCAGCTCGATGCATAAGTAAAAGGAGTCGCTTCAGCATAACCGTTATTTTCGGCTACGAAAACGACAGGAAGATTCCAAATCGCCGCTAAGTTGATACCCTCATGAAAAGTGCCGTGATTGTTGGCGCCATCACCGAAAAAGCAAACTGCAACCGCTCCTGTTTTTTTCAATTTAGCTGTTAAAGCAGCTCCAACTGCAAGAGGAAATCCACCTCCTACAATACCATTTGCACCAAGCATCCCTTTTTCAACATCGGCAATATGCATGGATCCCCCTTTTCCTTTGCATAGACCGGTTGCTTTTCCATAAATTTCAGCCATCATTCCATTTAAATCACAGCCCTTGGCAATGCAGTGACCATGTCCGCGATGGGTACTGGTAATATAGTCTTTTTCATCAAGGTGAGCACAAACACCGACGGCTACCGCTTCTTCGCCTGCATACAAATGAACAAATCCAGGCAAGACACCTTTGCTGAAAATTTCATGCACTTTGTCTTCGAACTGGCGAATTTCACACATTTTCTCATACATCCACTTTGCTTTCTCACGGGTGAGACTTTTCAATTCTGATTTCATTACTGTCATTATTTGTACCTCCTATCGTTTTGGTGTTCATGTTGGAAAAAATCCTTTCGCTTCAAATTTTTGCAAGAATCATGCCAAAAAATAAAACGCTTACAAAAAACGTTTTTTTTTGATCATACTTCCTTGCATTTTGCCATGAAACGAGACAATTTGAGACATTGTCTCATATCGTCTCAATATGTCTCATGATAAACCATATTTCTTCAATTTTCGATAAAACGTACTACGTGGAATATTTAATTTGGCAGCGGCAGCTGTTACGTTTCCTGCAGTTTTTTCAAGCATCTCCATGATGCGATTTTTCTCTATTTGTTCCCGAAAGGACAGTTGCTGAGTATTTTCGTTGCTTTCAATTCTGTCTCGTTGATTCCAATGTGTAAACATGGATTGAATGATGGAAGCATCCGGAAGGTTATCCTCATATTGGACACGGATTCGTTCCAATACATTAAATAATTCCCGGATATTCCCCGGCCAATCATGTTTCATAAGAACTTCCATTACATCTTGAGTAAAAGAGATTGGCCAGTCATTTTTTTTACAGTAATATTGGATGAGGGATGGAAGATCCTCTTTCCTTTGTCTTAAAGGTGGGACATGTATTGGATAGACATAAATTCGGTAAAACAAATCTTCACGAAACTTTCCCAACCTTACAAGTTCATATAAATTACGGTGTGTAGCGGTAATAATACGGATATCCAGCAAGATCGGTTTTGTTCCGCCAATCGGAACGATTTGTTTTTCCTGCAGCACTCTCAGCAAAGCAACCTGCATCTCATAAGGAATTTCACCAATTTCGTCAAGGAACAGAGTACCTCCATTCGCCTGTTCAAACTTTCCTTTATGACCTTTGCGTTTTGCACCGGTAAACGCTCCTTCGGCATATCCAAATAGTTCACTTTCGATTAAATCTTTTGGAATGGCACCGCAGTTAATCGCGATAAAAGGACCATTTTTTCTCGGACTGTTGAAATGAATCGAACGGGCAATTATTTCCTTCCCAGTGCCAGTTTCACCTGTTATATGAACAGCTACGTCAGTGTTAGCTGCTCTTTCACAACATTTAATGACATGTTCAAATATCTTGCTTGTTCCTTTTACACCATCAAACTTAAAGATCGTTGAAGCATATTGTCTATTTTTTTCTTTATTTTTTCGAATATGGAGACGATAACCAATGATATCATGACGAATTTTGGAGTATAGCGGGAATTTAGTTTGGATGAGCCAATCTTGATTGTATAGATCCTTTAAATACATATCCTGCCAGTTGGAGAGAGAATTGCGTAAACATTGGTTAATCCAAACAATTTTTTCTTTTTCATCACATAAAACGATAGGTAAATCGGGGTTATCTATATTTAAAGCGTGGTTAAATAATTCCAATTCATCCTCTTTTGACTGAATGTGAAATCGTTGTTCAATTGCATATGCTGTCGAAACAACAGCTGCAAGTACATGTTTATCTAAATCGTCATCGATAGGGTAAGAAACATCAATAATGCCTACAAATTCTCCGTGTTCATTATAGATAGGAGCGGCGGAACAGCCCCATGGCTGGGAAGCGACAGAATAATGCTCCATTCCTGAAATGGTAATAGGTTCTTTGATTCGTATAGCTGTGCCGATGGCATTCGTTCCGACTTCATCTTCTGTCCATTTTACCCCTTCTACAAAATTGATGGATTCAGCCCTCTTTAGTGTTTGCTTATTCCCTTTCGCATACAAAACATAACCATTACGGTCTACAAGTAAGAATATAAATTTTGATTTCTCATAAACCTTTTGTAATTTTTCTAAAAAGGGTATGGCCAGTTGCAGTAATTTTTGATTTCTTTTTTTTCGTGTCTTGAGTGAATCTTGATTTAAGATCACCCTACCTTTTCCATCGTATGGATTGACCCCGGATTGGCGGCATAAGTACCAAGACTCCGCGACCCTTTTGTTCATTCGTATCGAATTGAGTGCACCTTCCCTAACAAACCGATCCCAAATCTCTCGTTTTAATGGATCAACGACTTTCATTTCTCCACCCCCACAAAGAGAGAACTATTCCCTACTTAAATAAATACTTTTCAAAAAAGAGGATTCCTCTTTATTCAAATCAATTTTAGCGGAAGAATCGGAAAAATATGCTAGCAAGTTATCTTTCATCACAAATGACTGTTATATTTACATTTTCACCGTCTTCTCACCAGATAAATATGGTAAAATGAGAGGAAACGGCTCTAGATGGAAAGGAATGAAAAGTTTGGCAAATACACATACGTTTACGAAAGTGGAGGAAGTAGTCCATTCCATCACTCACGGGATTGGAGCATTGCTCAGTATAGTGGGACTTGTGATTTTGGTCGTATCGGCATCCATTTATGGAAATGCATGGCATGTTGTGAGTTTTAGTGTGTTTGGCAGTACCATGCTTTTGTTATATTTATCATCTACGCTTGCTCATGGTCTCCCAGAAGGAAAGGTAAAACGACTTTTTGAGATTTTCGACCATTCCTTTATATATTATTTCATCGCTGGAACCTATACACCTTTTCTTTTTTTAGCGGTAAAAGGCGCCATCGGTTGGACGTTGTTTGTTATCGTTTGGGGCATGGCTGTTATAGGTACAGTTTTTAAATGTTTTTTTGTCAATCGATATTTATACACGTCTACCATTATATATGTCGTTATGGGATGGCTTGTCGTTTTTGCATGGAAACCTCTAATGGCGAGTCTTTCTTCTAAAGGATTGATATTCCTGGTAATAGGGGGAATCTTCTATACAATTGGGGCAATATTTTACGTATGGAGAGGTTTTACATTTCACCATGCCATCTGGCATCTATTTGTATTAGCAGGTTCGACCGCTCATTTTTTCGCAGTCTTGTATTTACTTCCGATTTTCAACTAAGAGGCATTTCTTTCGTTTAACATCAACCCCTATATATAAGTAGATTTCCTCCACAATCTTGTGGAGTTTTTTTGTATCTAAAAAAATTAGCTCGTAAGTAATTGAATAACAACATGTATATCTAAAGAATGTGGTGTAAATATTATAACTGTTCCAAATCAAAAGGAGGTCATTACATGAACACAGAACGAGCAAAAGAAATTGCTGCCTCTCCAGTTATGGCGAATGTAACCTATAATGGGGTGCCTATCTATATTCAACAAGTAGATGAAGAAAGTGGAACAGCCACTATCTACCCCCTTGATGAACCAGATAATAAACAAACAGTATCTGTAAACAGCTTAAAAGAGCATTAATTTGTGATTTATTTCCCCAATACAATCATAATTTTTATGAAAACACCACCTCCAAGTGGTGTTTTATTGTTTATTTAGACTAGCCTGATACTATTGTACTCTTTTGTTCTCAAGAATTTTTTACCAATAATTTAAAAGACAAACATAAATACGTCGATATAGCCAGTCATGTTATAATGGGATTGATGATCAAAATAAAGAAAGGAGAGACATCCATGGCCAATATTACAAATGAAATGATTTTACAGGCGATTAAAGAACTAGCGGATCAACTAAAAAATCATACGGAACAAACGAACCAGCGTTTTGAACAAATCGATCGTCGTTTTGAACAAATTGACCAACGATTCGAACAAATCGACCAACGCTTTAAACAAATTGACCAACGATTCGAACAAATCGACCAACGCTTTAAACAAATTGACCAACGATTCGAACAAATCGACCAACGCTTTGAGCAAATTGACCAACGCTTTGAGCAAATTGAACAACACTTTCAGCAAATCGAACAAAAATTTGAACAAACGAATCAACAATTGACAGACATGAATAATCGGCTGAACCAAGTTGAACAAACGATCAAAGAGATGGACAAACAGCTCACTGACGTAGCAAACGGTCAAAAAATTCTCGTGGAAGAATTGTTTGACAACAAAAAAGAAATCAAGCGAGTCAAAAATGCCTTAAACATGTATTAGCCATTAAAGCGTGTTTGCTGTTAACGTTAGAAAACGACATATTGAAATATCTTCCCACCCATCATTGGTGGAATCACCGTTTTTTTACCTTTTCCAATAACTCGTCGTACAACTTTTGTGTTTCATTATTATTCTTTCGATTAAGAATGATATAATCATCACCTTTTTCAACATATAAATACGGTTCATATCCATTGTGAACAAATAATTTCCCTCCACCGTAAGGTTTTTCTAATCGAAATGAGCCTTTCAATCGACCAAAGGCTGCAAAACCGTTCGTTTTCACAATTACTTCTGGAAGTTCATTCAACAATTTTACTTGACTGATCTCCTCAATCGGCCATTCCACCCCATAGAAACCCGTCACCTTCAAATGCTGATCATCAATGATAATCTCGTTTTCTTGAAAACCAAAATAGCCTAGCACCGTAACGAATACAATGACAATTACCGTAATAATTCCCGAAATCCAGTAATTTTTTTTGCGCTTATGAGCTAATTCGTATTTTTGAACATACACCGTTCCGCCAAAGAGTACGATTACGAACAACCCCAAACCAATATCAAAACCAAATGGCACTCGAAACAAAGCTAAAACAACCGAAACGAATAAAATGATAAACGTATAAAGGAGCAATTTCCCGATGGCTTGTGGATATCCGTTTTCAATTAATTGCTGTTGTTCTTCTTTCGAGCGATTGTAAAAACCTGATATAAAACTATATTCTTTTTTCTTCAAAACTAAATACGTCATTCCACCATGAATGATAAGCGTAAACCCCATGATGATAAGAAAAGCGATCATGGACACGGTCATTTCACCTCGATTACCTTTGTATTCTTTTGTAATTTTTTACGTCCTAGGAACCGATTGGTTTCAGTATTTTTTGCAAAAAAAGAGCCTCTTGATTAAAAGTGCTCTCTATATTTAAGTATTTATAAAAAAAAATTACTGCTCGTTTTTGTATCTTGGTTGTCCAAACATCAATTAAGCTACAAATGAACACAGAAATAACTAAAACCACAATGACTGTGTAATTCACGTTTATCCCTCCTCCTCATATGTATAAAGATGAAAGCAAAATAAAACTTAGGAGGAATGGTGAATTCTCCTATTTTTTTCTTACCTATCCAAATATTCGTAACCTTTTCATAACAAAATCAGTCTAATTGTTGACTGAACTCTAAGGAGGAAAAATAAATGACACATTGGAAAATGACCATCATATGCACCATTTTGTTTGTTTTTTTAAGTGCCTGCAGCACTCAACATACATCCCCTATGACAGAAAAAGACGATCCAGTTGTTGAACCAGCTCCTGACCACCCGGTTGATCACACTGAGCCATCGGATGATAACAACGGTACCGATCCTGACACGCCAGTATCCTCTCCTGCCAAAGAGGATCAAACGATTCGCTTATTCGAAACGGTTTTAACTTATGAAATGGAGGGAATGAAAGAAGAAAAAATAGGTTACTTACGGGAAAGCAAGAATCAAGGATATTCCTTTTATGTGATGGAAGGGTATCAATTTGCAGAAGAAGAACCAGGCAGAGACATCGTCATGTTAGAAGCCAATCCTGATATTTACATGAGAATAGAAGTACTTTCAGATGACGTGAACTTCGTAGTAATCAAAGAAAATACGAAAGCGACATTAGAGGCTGGGTTCGATGAAGTATTTGAAATTACAGAAGGAATTCCGAAACATGAATTGTTCAACGATGTTGTCTATCTGATGGCCGCTCACAACGAAGAAACAAAAGCTGAGTCTTATGTAATTAAAGGAAACAAAACCCGTCCACATTTAAGAATTACTTGTGTTGGCGTTCATGAAGTCGAAAGTTTTTCACCGTTCTGGACGATGGCCCACACAATCGAACGGCAAGAATAAAAGAGAAAGAGCAGCTATTTTGGTGGCTGCTCTTTTAATCGTTATTCCTAATTAAGGATTAATTTGTTTTTTACGTAGCAGTAAATAGCCAGACACCTTTAGACTGATTTCTGCGAAAAATAATACGAATTATAATTGTAATTTTTTTACATATTTTACAATGAAAAATCTGGATGTTTTTGTCAACATTAAATTTAGTGAGAGCAACCACTTCAAAAATAAGCCACTTTACCGATATCTTTTCTCATTTTTAGGATCTGTTGGATGTATCATAATACAAAAACAGAATCTTCCATTGGATTTTTATACTCGCCTATACATATAAATTTTAGATACATATCCTATTTAACAGACAGGCAAGATCATCATGATCCGAACTACCCGCACAAGGAAACATATGATTTAATATACACAAGCCAGTAAAAGAGCCGGACATAAATTCAGTGTTAAATCCAACAAAAAAGAGGAGAGTTCATTCTCCTCTCAGACTGCCCGAAAAAATCGCCCAATACAGGCGATTTTTTCAAACATATATGTCCACTTGTTCTCATAAAATGGACAAGAGAAAGATCTAAAGATATTATGAATAGAAATATCATCCTAGAAAGGTCGTTAAAGAAAATGAATCGTCATTTATATACATATGTTTTACTTTTCATTGGTGCTGTCGTGCAAGGAACTTCTATGGCCATTTTCTTGTTCCCGCATTCCATTCCATCAGGTGGAGCCGCAGGATTGACGATTTTAATGAACCATTGGTTGCATCTTCCGTTAGGCCTTGCATTATGGGTTGCCAATTTCTCTTTTTTAGTTTTAGCATTGAAATACTTTGGCTACTCTTGGACGATTCGAACCATGTATTCGGTGACAATTACATCTATTACCGTAAATCTAATAACGGAATACGTTTCATTCCCGCACGTGAACCTTTGGCTGGATCTATTATGCGGCAGCATTCTCTTTGGGATTGGAGTAGGAATATTAATTCGTCATGGAGCTTCTAGCGGAGGGATGGTCATTCCTGCATTGATGATTGCAACTTATAAAGGCTGGAGTCCAGGGAAAGTGATGCTTGGGCTCAACCTTTTTATCTTTATATTAACGGCCTCGGTTATTGATTTTAAAATCGTTTTTTATGCAATATTATGTCAAACCATTTCAACGAATATAATTGATATCATTTACTATTTAAAATGGCCAAGCTTTCCATTTATTTCTCTAGGTTGGCGGAAAAAGTAACGATCAAAGAATTAGATGATTTCTTTTTCTTGTAAAAAAGAAATGATCTTTTCCGCTGATTCTTCGATCGTTAACAAATTTGTTTCGATTATTAAATCAGGATTCAGCGGCTCTTCATAAGGGGAACTAATACCTGTAAATTCATGAATTTCCCCTTTTCTTGCCTTACTGTATAAACCCTTTGGGTCCCGAAATTCACAAACATTTAATGGACATTTTACGTATATTTCAAAAAATTCCCCTTTAGAAAAAAGAGTTTTAACCATATCCCGATCTTTACGAAAGGGAGATATAAATGGCGTTAAAACAATTTGACCACTGTCAACAAAAAGTTTAGCTACTTCCCCAATTCTGCGAATATTTTCTTTTCGATCCTCTTTGCTAAACGAAAGATCTTTGTTTAAACCGTGTCTAATATTGTCTCCATCCAATACATAACTTCTGATCCCTTTTTCAAATAATTTCTTATCAACGGTATTCGCCAATGTCGATTTTCCTGAACCAGATAGTCCTGTAAACCATAATGTACAACTTTTATGTTGGTTTAATCGTTGCCGATCTTGTTTGGTTACAAGCGCAGGATGCCAAATAATATGACTTTGTTTCATAAATCCTCATCTCCCCTATATTGGCTGCTTTTCATTCTTCATTAGTACATCGATGACCTCCGGACGACTAAATTCTTTTGGAGGTCTTATGCCTTGTTTTAACATTTGTCGTACTTTGGTTCCTGACAATATCACTCGATCTTCTTTATTGTGTGGACATGTTTTAGCAGATGCCATTCCTCCGCATTGTAAACAATAAAAACTGTGTTCAAAAAATAACGGCTGAATCCCTAATTCTTCGTCAGAAAAATAGGAAAATATTTTTTGCGCATCATAAGTACCGTAATAACTTCCTACACCAGCATGATCCCGTCCGACAATAAAATGGGTACAGCCAAAGTTTTTCCGAACGATGGCATGAAAGATAGCTTCCCTTGGTCCAGCATATCTCATAGAGGCTGTAAAAACGGATAACAGTACACGGTCTGTTGGGTAATATTTTTTTAGCAACACTTCATAGCTTTCCATCCGGATATCGCTTGGGATATCGTCAGATTTCGTTTCACCTACGAGCGGATGTAAAAAAAGACCATCAACGGTTTCTAACGCACATTTTTGAATATATTCATGAGCCCGATGCACCGGATTTCTCGTTTGAAAACCGACAATGGTTTTCCACTTTCTTTTTTTAAATATTTCTCTTGTATGAGAAGGATCAAGTAAATACTCACTAAATTTTGCTTTTTTCAAACGTTTGACCATAATGACCGGGCCACCTACATATACATCTGGACGGCTCCATAATTTTGCAACACCTGGATGAGCAAGATCTTTTGTTCGAAAGACGTTAATGGCTTCTTGTTCTTTATCTGGGGAAAATAAATCCGATATTTCGATGACACCGTAAACTTCTCCGTTCATCACCAGTTTGGCAAATTGGCCAATTTTTAATTGAGCGGCTTTTTCACGGCTGACCGTTAAAGTAATAGGAATCGACCACGGTTCACCCGATGCTAACCTCATATCATTTACGACGGATTCGTAATTTTTTTGATCCATAAACCCCTCTAATGGGCTGTATGCTCCAGTAGCAATTAGTTCTAAATCACTTAATGCCATCTGATCCAACGGAATGTCATGTTTAATATCAGATACATTGTATGTTGGATAAAATCGATTGACTAATTTTCCTCCATGAGGGATACTTCTTGTCAATTTTGTTACCTCCAATTTTTTCTCTTTAATTATGAAGCCCACATTCTGTTTTTTCTTTATTGATCCAACGCCCTGCCCGCAAATTGGTTCCTTCCAACACTTTAGCGGTACATGGTTCACAACCAATACTCGGATAATGTTGGTCATGGAGTTGATTGTATGGAATTTGATGAATACGAATATAGGACCAGACATCTTCCCATGACCAGTCAATTAAAGGACAAATTTTTATTTTTTCAAATTTATCATCTTTGTTAATATAATTGATGTTTTTCCTTGTGGAAGACTGTTCACGGCGAAGACCAGTCATCCAGGCATCATGATTGGTTAAAACTTTTTTCAAAGGCTGAATTTTACGTAGGTAACAACAAAGATTCGGATTTTTCTCCCACAAACGGTCACCATAATTTGCGTTTTGCTGATTGACAGAAATATCAGATTTTATCATTTCAATCTTTAAAGTCGGGTATTTTTCTTTTATTCGATCGATTAATTCGTATGTTTCGTTAAAATGCAAATCCGTATCAAGGAAAATAATTTTCGCAAAAGGGTTTATTTTACTAATGATGTCGACCAATACAACACCTTCAGCACCAAAACTGCACGCATAAATCATTTTTTCTTCGTATTCCTTATACGCCCATTTAATGACATCAACAAAATCTTTGAAACCATTTTGCAATTGTTGTACATAGTCTTGATCCCAACGATCATAAGTTAGTGTGCTACCCAATGATGGTTCCCCCCTAAAGAATGATTGATAAAATCCAATGGTATTAACGTATTGTTTTCAACAACAATCTGATTCATTTTATTGACATTTCCGATTTCATGGATGGATGTAACTGCTCTGATCCAAGAACCATGCCCAAATACTAAAATCTTTTGATAGGATGCATATTTTTCTAAAAAAGCGAAAATCCGATTTTCAAAATCAGCAAGACTTTCTCCCAAAACGAGATGTCTCGGATGTTCCAACCACTCACTTTGGTATTTTTCAATTAATTTCCTTTTTTCTATGCCTTCAAATGAGCCAAAATCTAACTCATCTAAGAGTTCTTCACATCTATAATTTGTAAATCCATAATGAGTGGCAGTTTGTTGGGTTCTTTTTAACGTACTAGTTAGAACGATATCAAACGGACCCATTTCATTTAATAGTTGTTTATTTTTTTGAATTTGTTTCGAAACATTTGGTGTGATTGGATCGATCGGGACATCTCTTCTTCCTTGAAGCAGTCCTTTCTTATTCCAATCCGTCGGTAAATGACGAATTAAGAAAATAAGCATTTGGTTTCCTCCAAAAAAAATGTTTCGCTTCTCAGTCCAGAGCGTTGAGCTTCCAACATTAAAATATCTTGAGGCTTGACATTTCCTAAATTTACGTTTGGGCCTAAAAGATTAATGAAAAACATTTGCTGTTTTGGTGTTGGAGCTTCGAAAATAATTTTCCGTATATCGGTGTATTGAATGAAATCATTTATTAAATGTTTTTTTACTTTTCCATCACTTTCATAAATCCCCACGGTTCCTGAATCTCTTCCTTCCACCATGATATATTCGCAGCCTGCTTCTAAGAGTGCTTGAACTTCTTCTAACCATTGGGTATTTGTGTACACCTTCGAGTGATCTTTAGATCCAACTTCACCAATCACGTGGAATAAACTTTTCATTTGGTTGATCAATTCAATTCGTTTCTCTAGCGGAATGTCCAATGTGCCGTCTGAAACTTCAATCCACTCTATTTTGAGATCCTTTAAAAATTCAACATATTCATTGATTTTTTCTTGATAATAGGCTTTTTCAAACAATGTCCCGCCACAATATGGCTGAATATCATATTCCTTGTACAATTCGATTTTTCTTTTCAAATTGGGTGTTACATAGGCTGAACCGATTCCGATTTTTGCAAGATCAATAAAAGAATGATAATCGGATAAAATATGAGTTAATTCACCAACTGGGATACCAAAATCAGCTATAACGGTAATACCGTAACGACGGTTTTTTTTTACTCTTGTAGGTAATGACAAAAAGTTCATATTTGGGTACTCGCCTCCTTTTCCTTACAATTGCTATGCTATTCAGTTCATAGGCGATTGGTGTATAAATACAACCTTTGTATTTAAACTATCTATTTATTCAGCGAATAGAGGAAAGAAAGTTGACTTAAAATATGAAAGTGTTCCAATTTTTCTCGTTAAGGAGTTGATATCGCCTTTGTCTAAAAATAAACATACAGGAATGACAATAGCTGCGATTGGTTCTATTCCATTAATTTTAGTGTTAGGTAACTCTATGCTTATCCCGATTCTTCCAAAGATAAAGGCTGAACTAAATTTGACACAATTTAAAGTCAGCTTAATTATTACTGTTTTTTCTGTTGCCGCAGCGATTTCCATTCCGTTACTAGGGTATTTGTCCGATCGGTTTACCCGAAAAGCCATTATTATTCCCTCATTAATTTTGTATGGAGCAGGAGGACTGTTAGCCGGTTTTGCTGCCGCATGGTTTTCACATGCATACATGTGGATTTTAACTGGAAGGGTTATTCAAGGTATAGGGGCAGCTGGAACAGCGCCTATAGCCATGGCTTTAACCGGAGACTTGTTTAAGGGAGGCCAGCAAAGTAAAGTACTTGGATTGGTTGAAGCATCCAACGGATTTGGAAAAGTTATTTCACCCATTATTGGTTCTTTAATCGCTTTAATTATTTGGTATGCTGCTTTCTTTGTATTTCCAATCTTTTGTTTAATCTCCATTTTATTGACAATATTTTTTATAAAAGAAAAACGAACGAAAAATGATCATCTGCCTGTTAAAAACTATGTAAAGGGGTTGTTTACAGTCTTCAAGCATGAAGGCCGATGGCTCTTTACGGCCTATTTAGCAGGAGCAACTTGTTTATTTACTTTGTTTGGAATCCTTTTTTATATCTCTGATATCGTAGAGAAAACCTACAAAATAGACGGGGTACTAAAGGGGGCGATATTAGCCATTCCGTTGCTTTTTATGACAACCACTTCCTACATAACAGGCAACAAAATTGGCAAGAAAATGAAACTAATGAAACAGTTAATTATTATTGGGCTTTTACTAATGACAGTCTCATTTTCAACGCTCGTATTTTTTGATCGCCTTATTCCGTTTTTATCCATTCTCGTCATTAGTAGCATTGGCACAGGTTTGGTTCTTCCTTGTATTAACAGCTTTATAACTGGGGCAGTTTCAGCTGATCGAAGAGGTTTTGTCACTTCCCTTTACGGGTCGGTTCGATTTTTAGGTGCTGCCATCGGTCCGCCAATTTATGGTTTGTTAATGGAATGGTCAAAGACAGGGATGTTTTTGTCTACTGCTGGTTTAACGTTAATTGTTGCTATTTTATGCTTGTTTTTGATTCGTGTTAAAAAACAAGGATCACCCGAAGAGTCGAGCGACTCATTATTTCAAAAGTTGCAGTTTACTTAAAAGGGGGTACCTTCATTGCAAATTTATTTTTCACCAGAAGTATTTACGCCCTATTTTCACGTATTAAATGTGGTGAATCAAAATCAAAAAGCCGTGGGATATTTAACCTTTTTGATGGACGAAAAAAAAATGTATGTTTTCGGACATTTGCAAGATAAAGGGGTTTCAGAAGATTTTAAGGATTTAATCAAACCATATATTCAAGGAATGTCGAAAACAAAAGAAGATATGGAAGTGTATTCGTATATTTCTTGTGGCGGAGAAAAGATGGATATCAATAGTGAAGAAGAATCGGATACAGGAGAGAAAGACGGATAACAATGATTTATTAAATACGATGAAGAGCAAGTGTATCTGCGGAAAAATTCTTACACATTCAAGCATGAATTTGACTAAAAAATAAAAAACAAGCATCCACCTTTAGGTATGGGACATTCTCCATATTGGGTGGATTTTTTTATGCCCCTATGATGTACACGTAATGCTTTTGCAATACCCTTCGATTGGATTGATTTCTGCACCAGAACCGGTTCAGAAGATCCAACAAAATGACTATTACGCTCGAGAGCTAAATATTTAATTTTGTGCTTCAACTGTATCACTTTTTTTTGATCTGCATTTAATAATATAGGCTTTAGCACAATTCCCATAATAAGGTGCATCAGTTTATAAAAGCAAAAAAGGAGGCTGTTTTTGTGGGATGTCAACAATGCGAAAACTCATTATATTTGCGGTTATCGGTTTTTTAGCCCAACTAATTGATGGCTCATTGGGAATGGCGTACGGTGTCACTTCGTCATCACTTTTATTAACATTTGGAATTGCTCCTGCCATAGCTTCGGCATCCGTACACCTTTCTGAAGTGGTAACGACTGCAGCTTCTGGTATTTCTCATATTAAATTTGGAAATGTTGATCGCCAAGCTGTAAAAAAATTAATCATTCCCGGTTCTATTGGAGCATTTGTAGGAGCTTGTTTTTTAAGCAATTTACCAGGTGATGCTGTAAAACCGTATATTTCTTTGTTTTTATTAACACTTGGGATATATGTTCTGTTTCGCTTTCTCTTTCGATGCAATCAAGGTAGTGAGAAGAAATCGATCAACTTATCTAGAAAACAATCTATTTCATTAGGATTCATTGCCGGATTTGCAGATGCAACTGGTGGAGGCGGTTGGGGACCCATTACAACTCCGGTCCTATTATCCAAAAAAGGCACTTCAGCTAGAAAAGTGGTCGGTACAGTCGATACAAGTGAGTTTGCGATAGCTGTTTCTGCCTCTATAGGATTTCTTATTTCGCTAGGTTGGAAAGAAGTTAACTGGTTTTGGGTCATCGTTCTTATGTTAGGAGGAATTATTGCAGCCCCCATTGCGGCATGGTTAGTAAAAAGATTACCTTCGCATTTATTAGGAGTCCTTGTAGGAGGTTTTATCATATTAACCAATGCCCAAACATTACTTAATGCTTGGTCAATTAATGATTTATGGATCCCTATCATTTACGTATCTATATTAATTGTTTGGACAGGTACTATTATCTTTGCAGTACGGAATAACAAAAAACATGTGAATTCATAATAAGTAGCCTAACGAGTCCAAACGAAAGAAAGTCTTTCGAATGAAGCAACTGAGAAATGCAATTTTTTCTTAAACGAGTTCGGTTTATCTAGTTGGGTCTGGTCTACTTTCATCCCACAATAAAGTGAAACCACGATAATATGGCGTGAGTTTGTGAATAGATCTTTTAAAAAAACCATCATGATCGTCCGTCTTCCTTCTATGTTGAAGTGGAACCCTATCATAGGAGCCAAGGAAGCGGACTTTTTTATGCACTGTTTTGTACAAGCATGAGTTTGTCGCCCCACTTACATATGGCCTAAAACGATTTTATTTTTAATCAAAATGAATAGTAGAGGTAGATTAATGAATCTATCTCTGTGGTGAAGGGCTGTTTTTTGCGCTTCATAGATGGCTAACGGGTGCTTTAGATAATGAACAGCTAATTAAAGAACGCACATATTAGACATTTCTAACATGTGCGTTCTTTTTTTAACTACCCTAAATAAAATTGCAAAGGACTCTTTAAAACATTATTTGTATTAATTTTACTCTGTTTTGATCCCTTAGGGAAGGGATTAACAAATTTTACTTGCTTACCTTTTTTTCTTTTTTGAATTATCAACAATAAGTTTATTTTTTCTAACATTTTCTAAGATAACTTGCACATGAAAAATTTTTTCATCAATACAATTTACACTTGAAACTTTTCCTTTACAACCTTTGATTGTTAAATCTTCACCAACGGATGGAAGACGTTTAACCAACTGACTTAATAAAAGATTTTTGTTTTCGTAAAAATAAACTACAAACATTTTAGTCTCACCTATTTCATATGGTATGGGTTACATAAAAAATGCTCATATTTTATCCTTCATATAAAATATATGATTACAGTTAGAATTAGACCAAATGACTAAAATAAAAATTTAAAAAGTATACTTGCTTTAAACAAAGGAAGCAAGTTAATTTGAAAATGGACTAGACCTGATAAGCAGCGTACAAATTTTACTGCCCATAAAAGGACACGACTATTGTGCAATCCTTTCTCCGTTTATTTAAATAAATTAAATTTTTAACTAAATAAATTGTGTCAATATCTGGTTAAACTTATCACGTTCTTCCCAGAAAGCTCCATGACCACTATATTGAAACGGGACTAGTATTGAATTTCTTATGTTTTGATTTAGTTCTTGAGCTTGTGAAAATGGAATAACTTTATCATGAATGCCGTGAATAATTAAAGTGGGGGTAACTATTTTTGGAAGATCATTTCTCATCTCTTAATAAAACAATGACTGCCCCGGTCGACCATCCCGCAGCCTGTAATCCCATTTGGAAAAACCAGTCCGAGAATGGCCGAGTTATATACTGAAAGAAAAAGCTATCTGTTATTCCCTGCATCATCTTTGGGCGGTCATTTAACGTTTCCTTAAGAAGTTTATTAGCAGTTTCTGTAGAAAAGCCTGTTGGAGCTGCAGCGTCAATAAGGACAAGTTTGGATACTCCGTAACCATTGTATCGAGACATCTATCGAATCGCAATTGCTCCACCCGTAGAGTGACCCAAGAGCGTAAAATTATCTAATTGTAAGGTACCAACTATAGTACGGATATCATCTGCCAGTCTGCTATAAGTGTAGCCACTGATTGGTTTATCCGAATCCCAAAACCCCTCCAGTCTATACCAATACAGCGGTAACCCAATGCGGGAAGAACATCAAACTGATATTCAAATTGTTTATGGCTTAACGGCCAACCATGTATAAACACTATAGTCTTGCTACCCCCTGGGTTAATATCTTCCACATATATATTTACACCTGCTCTACAGTAACAAAGTATCCCATGCTCGATTCCCCCGTAATTAATATGGTTACTTCAATAAGATATTCATTTTGGCAACATAAATGAGTACTTATCTGAGATGTAGGTTATCGAAGCGAAAAAGGGTGAGGTTTATTGACTAATGCTATCCGTTAGAACAATAAAAAATGAGTGACTAATTCATTAAACCCTCAATTTCTTTTACTCGGTTAATTCATCTCTCTAAAAAGCTTAAAAAACGCAACTGCCTGTTGATTATATCCAATAGCTTTGTATATTTCCCAAGCCCCCTATAAGTACAACCAAGACATATTCATTCGTCGGATAACTTAGCATGTCTCAGTATCTTTGCATTAGCTCAATTGCAGTTTCGATCTCATTTTGTAAAAAATATATATCCTTATTCATATATATTTGCAGCGTTAGTTGTATCAGTATTCAAGTGATAACTTTCGAGAAATTTAAATTCCTTAATAATTTTCAGTGCACCGACATAGTTTTTAGCTATTCTTTCAACCATAAAGTAAATCTCACCACTTTTAACATCCAAATTATCAGGTAGACCAATAGCTATTGTCCCTTATAATGTGTTATTTGCTATGCGTATTTATATGGTTAAAATCGAATAATTGTTGATACATCAAGTATTAGAAAGGGGCTGTCTAAAAAGTCCATTTTAGTTGAAAATCCGCCAAAATTAAAACCCAAAGAATGTTGATTTTACAGCATTCTTTGGGTTTGCTTTTTTTAGATTTCGGGATTAAATACTACTTTTCGGACAGCCCCTTCTTACGATTAGTCAAGAGGTTTATCAATAGTTATTTGAGATAATTAATCTTTTTTTGGAGGAAGGGGTACCCCTTCCTCCAAAAAAAGATTTTCGCATGCCAAATAGACCTAACGATTTTTGCTTTTTTTCGCTAGGCCCATTATGTTATACTTTTCCTACACAATTACGAAGATACTGAAGCGATTTCGTAATTGTAAGTTAAATTGTGTGTAATAAGGTGGAAGAGGCACTTCAATAACTTATTCACACATGCGATGGACGCAACTTTATGACATTTGTTATAGGGTTGCGTTTTTAATTTGTCGTAGTATTCTACAAAATGATTGTGTCCAAAGCGTCGTTGGCGGATCATATTTTGAATCGTAAAATAAAGGATTTTGCGCAGATGACTGTTGCCACGCTTATTGATTTTATCTTTGTAAAACAATGTGCCTGATTGAAAACGCCTTATATCAATTCCTGCATAGGCATTGAGTTGCTTATGATTTTCGAAGCGTGTTATGTCGCCTATTTCTCCAATCAAACGAACGGCTGTATTTTTCCCTATACCAGGAATACTGATTAATATTTGATATTCATTTCGTTCTTTTGAAAGAACAACCATCTGCTGAATCAGTTCCTCACGTTTTCTCAAAATGGCTAAAGAACGTTTGGCATAATCTTTTAGCTGTTCACAGCGAATGTCGTCTTGATCCACTGCTGGATACGAATCCTGTGCTGCACCTATTAACTGTACGGCCTTTTTCTCCGCCGTTTTAGGCGCTAATTTCTTATCTGTGTTGGCAAGTAGTCGGTTGCGTACAACCGTCTTTGAAAGATTTTTAACGTAATCAGGATGTGGGAATAGCTGTAGAATATTTAAAAACAGTTCGGATTTTTGTGTGAACAGCGATTCCATTTCTGGGAAAGTCAGTTGTAGTAAAGTGTGCATTCTACTTCGAAGCATCGCTAGTTCTTCGTCTAATTCATGATAGTATCGGGAAAGCGCACGCATTTGGTCGAAGTAGTTGTCCTGCGGTTTTTTTATGCGCCGTTCGGTTGTGAAGTGAGTTTGGGCCAAACGATGGGCATCACTTTTATCGGTTTTATGAATGCGCATAGTAGCCGTTTGAATCTTTGATTCAAGGGGATTTAACAGACAGTACGGAAAACCGTGATCATTCATAAAGCGCTCTAATGGTCGGGAATACACGCCTGTTGCTTCAAATACAATGGCTGGAACTTGTCCATCTTTTTGTACTAAATCGATGATTTGTTTATTTAGCTGTTCAAAATGGGGGCGATTATGCAAAATTTCCCCCTCAAAAATACAAGAACGTGCAGCGTTATAAATCACCATATAACTTTTTCCCATACTGACATCAAAAGCAATGACGCTTTGCATATACATTCCTCCTGATTTTTATGTAGAAGTCTTCACTTCACCTTATCGATTCCCTTTTCTTATACACGATCTCAAGGATCCAACATACTGAAACTGATTCTTATAAGGGCAGTGAAGTAGGCCAGTTTTTTAATTACGAACTCAAGGTTCTGGGGCTGTCACGACCTATTCTCCACTTCTACTATAAAAAAATAGTAGCACAGACCATGGCCGTGGTCTGTGCTACTAATCTTAGTATGTTTTAATTTATTATGTGATTTCTTATGCTTCTCCACGAAAACGGAACTACTTATACTAATTTTATGAAAAAGAGGTCATAGGTTTGTCACCCAATGTAAAATACGTCTAGCGGGAATATCTATTTCGCCTTTTATATTAACCACACACTTATATCTATTTCTTTTTGAACTTTTATAGTTTTGTATTAAGTCGCCGCGTCACATCGATCCCATACGTGTAAACCCTTCCCAGTACTTGGCGCGGAGTTCACGCTTAAGCACTTTGCCGTAGGCGTTCTTTGGCAGCGCCTCGACGAAGTCGACCGACCGTGGCTTTTTATAACTGGCTAGATGATCCCGGCAGAAAGCAATCAACTCCTCTTCAGTGGCTGCTTGCCCTGGTCTTAACACCACAACAGCCTTCACCGACTCTCCCCATTCCCGATCAGGAACACCAAAAACACACGCCTCTTGCACAGCAGGATGACGTAACAATACCTCCTCCACCTCCCGCGGGTAGATGTTGTTTCCTCCGCTGATGATCATGTCCTTTGTTCGATCCAAGATGTAGAGGTACCCTTTTTCGTCTATGTAACCGACATCTCCTGTACGCATCCAGCCGTTCACGATAGTATCGTTGGTCGCCTCAGGATTTTTCCAATACCCTTTCATGACGAGATCGCTTTGAACGGCAATCTCACCGACAGTCCCTGGAGATAACTCATTGCCGTCAGCATCCTGAACGCGTACTTGAACGCCCATACGAGCAGTACCGGCAGAAGCGAGGCGTTTAGGGCAACTTAAATCGTGCTCTTCTCGGCTGAGGCCAGTTATCGTCATAGGACATTCGCCTTGTCCGTAAATCTGGGCAAACACCGGTCCAAACGCCTTTTTCCCCGCGATTAAATCCTCTACATACATAGGAGCTCCACCGTAAATGATGCACTGCAGGCTTCTTAAGTCGTATTTTTTGCGTACTTCAGATTCGGTCAAACGCTTCACCATCGTTGGTGCCATGAATGGAAGCACAGTGACCTTGTACTTCTCAATCGAAGCAAACACTGTTTCCGGATCAAAGCTGGATGCAGTCATAATCACATTTGTGCCCCCCTTGGCGATTAGTGGAAGGGCATATAAACCAGAACCGTGGGTGAGCGGTGCTGTATGTAATCCTATGTCATTTTGCCCAAACGGATAAATATCTGCACAGACATTCAAAGTGGCTAGCAAAAGAATACGGTGCGTCAACATGACCCCTTTCGGTCGCCCCGTGGTCCCAGAGGTGTAAAAGAGCCACGCTAGATCGTCCCCATCAACCTGCTCCATCCATTCAGCAGCGTCTCCACGATTCAAAAGTTCGTGATAGTTTAGAACCGTTTGAAAAAACTGTTCTTCCCCTACCCTGTCCAGACAGACCGCAATCCGAGTTTCGGTTAGTTCCTGAGCAATCCGATCAATTGCATCCTGGAAAATACCTGCGTATACAAGAACCTTGGCTTCGCTATGGTTTAAAATATAGCGCACCTCATCATGGTGGAGGCGAAAGTTCATCGGTACAGCGACCAAGCCAGCCTTCCACGTTGCAAAAAGCACCTCCAGAATCTCAGCGCGGTTGGGCGAAAATATGGCCACCCGGTCTCCTGCCTCTAAACCAAGTTGGCGAAGCGCGCTTGCAATCCGGTTAACGCGCTCGTTAAACTCCCGATACGTCAACTCCAAGTCACCGTGAATAATGGCGATGTGATCTGAATAAGCCGCAGCCGACCGGCTTAGCATATAGCCTAGATTCATTGCCCCCATGGTTTTCCCTCCTATTTATCAATCTATCGGTAAAATACGTATACGCAAAAATCTCCACCTAAATACATAAATTATCATTATATTTTTAATATTAAGAATAATCTATATATTAATAAAAATCAACAATTTGAATTAAAAACAATAACACTTTGATTTACTAATAACTAAACAGTTTAAATTTTTTCATTACCGAGATTCTGCAATTTCAATTTAAATCTTTCGTATAACTTTCCGTGTATTCTCATGTGGTAGAAACACTTCATTTTTAGTAGAGAGAAAATATCAATTCAATCTCTAACGCAATGCCCCCTTTTTAGAATAAAGCTATTATTCGAAGATTGGTGTTCTTTCTTATTGGCTGTTTTCGTATAGATTGTTGCTTGACCATACTGGATGAACGTATATAATGCGGTTTATGGAGGCGGTTAAGAATGTGGCAAGATGGATATGAAAGGAATTTAGACATTGTACGGTTGAAATGTTGAGAAGTGCATAAAGAAAGACCTCACCTTTGAGAGGTCAATTGCTTAAAGGGATATCTAAATATCTATCATATCTTTGCTTATCAATGTTTAGTTCATAAATTCTAATAAAATCAACTTCAAATTTGGGATAAGGCGTTAATTCTTGTTCTGCCAATTTTTCCGTATTTTTCAGTTCTTGAAATGTTTCCACCATCCTGTTCTTTTCCCAATGTTAAGTGAGGTACAAAGTCATCAAGTTCAAAATAGTGTTTTATTAAATCTTCTGATGGTGAAATTTCTTGCACGATTTTTAATGTAAGTTGTGTAACTCGTTTGACTTAACACTCAAATATAAAATGTTATCTCCAAAATACATAGGTCTCCAATGATATTTGAAAGGGTTTGAAATTCTTACATACTTTTAATTTGTCTATCCACTTTTTATCTGGAGTTAATCCTCCTTGTGCTTTCAAAGTTATATGTGGTTCTACACCTAAATTGTTTATCCCTTTTCTTTGAAAATTCTCAATCCGTTTCAAATATTCTTCTGGTGGGACAATTCCAATAAAATACTCTACTTTCATTCTTCCCATTCCTCTACTTTTTTAGTTTTCTATAATTTTAGTAGAAAATTTAAAATACACAACCAATCGTATTAAACTAAAAACAACAATCTTTTAGAAAACAATTGTTAAGTTGCGGAAATTGAGGCACTGTTTGTTGGTTTTTCACAAAAAAGAAAAAGGACCGACTTTTTGGTCCTTATGTATGTTTTATTTAATAGAACTTATAATGACAAACGTGATTTCAATAACCATTCTATTTTACCCAAATTTGTAAGGTTCCATTTGACTGATTTTTTCTTTAAGGGGATTACGCATTTAACCATTACTTCTTTATTTTTATTATCCTATGAACCTCTTCCTCCTATACTTCATTTAATGGAGGGAGAATGCTCGCGTACTCAAATTTTCTGCAGAGCTTGCAGTACATCCGCTTTCAAGTCTTCGATATGCTCGATGCCTACCGAGAATCTTACAAAATTCGATGGAATCCCAGCGATCCGCATTTGCTCCTCGTTCATCACACCTTCCCACATCGCTGCTGTATGTACGACAAGGGAATCGATCCCGCCCAGACTAACCGCGTTAGGAGGCAATTTCAACGATGATACGAATCGCTGCGTTTCTTCATAACCGCCTTTAATCGCAAAGGCAATGACTGCTCCGAATCCTTTCATCTGGCGTTTTGCTAATTCGTGTTGCGGATGGCTAGGAAGCCCCGGATAATACACCCGCTCGACCTGCGGCTGCTGCTCTAAAAATTCTGCTAAAGCTAAGGCATTGGAATTGATGCGTTCGATCCGCATCGGAAGCGTACGCAGACCACGCAACAACAACCACGCATCCATTGGCGAAAGGACCGAGCCGATAGAGATATGGGTGTGCCAAATACGTTCGGCTAACTCCTCAGTGGTACAGATGACTCCTGCTGTCAAATCATGGTGTCCACCTAAATACTTCGTTGCACTGTGAATAACCACATCGACGCCAAAATCGTGAGGACGTTGATTAATCGGTGACGCAAACGTATTGTCAGCCACAACGATGATGCCATGCTGGCGGGCTAACTCCACCACGGCGGCCAGATCAGTTACCACTAAAGTCGGATTAGCTGGCGTCTCCACCATGATTAGCTTTGTGTTAGGCCGTATTGCATCGGCAAAGGCGGTGATATCTGCTTGCTCGACCAGGGTTACTTCGACACCAAATCGCGGCAACATCTCGTCCATGATCTTAGCAGTACTCATATAATGCCGTGTCTGCGCAATCACATGGTCGCCTGCGCTAACAAGCGCTAGAAGGGTCGTAGCAATGGCTCCCATCCCAGAGCCAGTTACCAGTGCGGTTTCTGTACCTTCAAGTTCTGCCATAATCTTCTTTACACGTTCATGCACCGGATTTCCGTAACGCGTATAATACTGGGGATGGCGAGGAGTTTCCGCCATTTCCGCGAATTCGCTGGAATTTTGTGCACGGAATGTAGCTGAGTAATAAATCGGCGGAGCCACGGTTCGGTCATCTGTCACCCAATCATCACCGTGTACGACCAAGGTTTCGGTTCGGAGTCCTTCAAGATTTAGGTCTTCTTGAATATTTCGTTTGCTCATAGGTACCACCTTCCTAAATAGATTTTATACTGGGATACTAGTAACACAATTTGGGAGTAACTTAGCTTGATGTAATAGGTCGGAATAGATAAATCTACCCTTTTTAATTGACAGAATTTTGATTATTTAAAAACTTAAAGATATTATATAATTTCAAAAAAGAATATAAAACTAAAAAGAATGTTTGAAACCAAGTTGTCACAATATCGAAACTTACAACATTTCAATAAGGATGGGTAATCTCCAATTATAAAACCTTAGTAATTTGTGGAATGGATAGATTTCCTTCCACTGTCTGACTAATGTTCACCTACTTCGGATTTTGAAGATTTACCTGCTTTTTCGTCCGTTTTATGCCACTTCGTTCATAATTTCAAACATTTCAGCGTCTAAGAAATTATTTACGATTCCCCAATAATATCCAAACATGTTTTTGATCTTGCGTCCGTGCTTCAAGTTACGGATTAATTGCTTAAATGTGTCCACTGCAAGATCTACTTTGTCTTGAAGTGTGTAATACGTTAAGTACCGTGTTTGGATGGTGATAATTTTCCACAATTCTTCGATCATTTTGTAATTGTCAAAAAAACAGTTCACGAGATTACGAAATTCCTTCGGCACTCGATTGCTTGTATATGTGTAGTCTAGTTGAACGTCATTACGTTTATTATTTAGATTGCTAGTTTTAAAAGAATGATGACTAGTTTTTTGGGGTGTCAATTGCTCATCTTTTGTTTGCTTATTTTTCGCGGTATCTTCCTGTTTTCGTTGGTTGCAAGGGGTGTCATTTCCGTTCGAACGAGAATCATCTTTCTTTAAAAAACGATTAAATATCCACAAGTTGCTAGATTGCGAGCCATCTTTTCTAACCGTTTCTTTTACCGTTAAAATCCCTAACTTGACGCATTTCCGCTTCATCCGATGAAAGGTACTTTCAGACACCCCATGCCCGTTATACCGTTCTTTAATGGCACGTAAAATCGTATTTATGGACGCATTCGACACACCATACACTTTCGCACAAAAGCGAACAAGTCCTTTAAACGCCATTAACTCCGAACGCGTAAAATCTTTTTTGTGCTCAAACAAAAACGCCTCGATATTATTGTTAAAATCCTTCAACGACTCAAACTGACTATACTCTCTAAAATTCTCAATCGGTTTTTGTTGAATCATACAATCTACCTCCCACCTGCTATATAGGAGGTAGAGCAGGAATTGGGGAAAACAATTTTAAAATAAATTGTAATTTGGGGACAGTCCCCTACTACTTTAAAGCGTTGAGGGACAGTCCCGCACTGCTTTAAAGCAGTGCGGGACTGTCCCCAAAAATTCACTCATTTTAATGGTGATTGGACAACTTCTTCTATATAATGGTGATAAAAAAACGTTTAGGGGAGAAACCGCATGAATATGATTGATTTTCGAAGCGATACGGTGACAAAGCCAACGGAAGAAATGAGAGAAGCGATGTTCAATGCTGAGGTTGGGGATGACGTGTATGGCGAGGACCCTACCGTCAACCGTTTGGAAAGACTGGCAGCTAAAATCCTCGGAAAAGAAGACGCATTGTTTGTCACAAGTGGTACACAAGGAAACCAAGTGGCGATTTTGACTCATTGCCGCCCGGGGGATGAGGTAATCTTGGAAGCTGAATCCCATATCTTTCTATATGAAGCAGGTGCTGCCTCTGCGTTAGCAGGCGTCCAAACGAGACCAATTCGCGGAACTAAAGGAGCGATGGACCCTTCTGATGTTAAAAAAGCGATTCGCGGTGAAGACATTCATTATCCCTATTCCGGATTAATCTGTTTGGAAAATACCCATAACAAAGCCGGCGGAAAAGTCATTCCAATTGAAACGATGAAAGCCATTTACGAAATCGCTAAAGAAAAAGATATTCCGGTCCATCTTGATGGTGCAAGATTGTTTAACGCGGCCGTAGCTGCTAGTGTTCCTGTAACAGAATTTACCCAATATGTTGACACCGTCCAAGTTTGCCTTTCTAAAGGACTCTCTGCACCAGTCGGAAGTATATTAGCCGGAAGTAAATCGTTTATTAAGGAAGCGCGCAAATGGAGAAAGCGCCTCGGCGGAGGATTGCGCCAAGCGGGTGTACTCGCAGCCCCGGGAATTATTGCATTAGAAAAAATGGTGGATCGCTTAGCAGAAGACCACGCGAACGCCCGTCAGCTTGCGGAAGGATTATCCACCATTCCTGGTTTACAGGTGGATGTAAATGGTGTCGAAACGAATATTATTCTATGCAATATTCAAGAAACAGGTCTATCAAACGAAGAGTTTCTTGCTCGTCTGAAGGAAGCCGGAATATTAGCCGTTCCATTCGATGAAGGCATCATTCGTTTCGTTACCCATCGGGAAGTGACGAGTGATATGGTAGAAATGGCTTTACAGCGAATTAGACAATTAATTGGTTAATAACATAATAAACAGGAAGTCAATGGAGCGACTTTCTGTTTCTGTTTTTTACAAAATAAAGATCCTCACATAATGAAGTGACCCCTGTCAAGTAGACAAGTATAAAAAAACACATATAAACAGCCTGAGTCCTATTTTATAAGACTCAGGCTATTTAATTTTTTGGGAACCTTGGTGGAGAATATTTATTTAGTCAACCAATCCCCGCCGATTAAAATTAATTGATTCCATATCCCCCTCTTCAAACAACCTCGAAAAAAGGGGTTGTTTTTTATTTGAAGATTTAATCAAATCAAACCCAGGAAGGAAATTTACCAAATGAATCGCAGATAGCCCCTATCTTTAGACGCAAGGTGTGGTTATAGACTAGGATTATTTAAAAAATAGATTCCAAGTGTTGAATTTGTCCTCCTCTAAAATCACGAAATTTAGTAAAATGCAAGTAAAAATTTATCGACGGAAAAAATTACTAGACGTCAAGTAAACCCCTTCATCATGGGAATTCTTTTACCTAAAAAAACAAGCGGAAAATTTTGGGTAATGAAGATTGATAGATTTCATGTTAGCCTAGTTATTGAATCTAATAGCGAAACGCTAGGAGGTTAATAACATGAAAAAACTGAAGAAGTTTGTTATAGCATCAACGTTAGCATTGACGATGATCGGATTCCAACAACCAACTGATGCAGCAACCGTCCATCATGTACAAAATGGAGATACTTTATGGTTGTTAGGTAAAAAATATGGAGTTTCTGTATTAGAATTGAAAAAAGTAAATAATAAATCTACGAATGTATTACGTATCGGTGAAAAACTTGTAATCCCAGAGTCTATTACTCCTTATGAAAAAGATTTATTGGCACGTCTTGTTCATGCGGAAGCGAAAGGCGAGCCGTATGCGGGGAAGGTCGCAGTTGCTACTGTTGTGTTAAATCGCGTGGACCATCCTGACTTCCCAAATACAGTCAAGGACGTTATTTATGAAGTATCTGGCGGAAGCTACGCATTTACACCTGTGCAAAACGGAACGATAAACAAACCAGCAGATGCTGAATCCTATCGTGCGGTGAATGAAGCATTAGCTTTCCGTGGACTTGGAAATGGATCCTTATATTTTTACAATCCAGATAAAATTAGCAGTTCATGGGTTCTTTCACGTAACGTGACGTTAACAATCGGTAATCACGTTTTTGCGAAATAATTATAGATGAGAGAAGCACCACTGATAGAATGTGGTGCTTCTTATCTATACGTTAAGGACAGTTATTGAATTCTAGTATTTATTATTATCTCCAAACATCATTTATGAGACTGTTTTTTCATCGGTAAGAGTTAAGTCCCAACGTTCTTCAATTAATTTGGTTCCAGTCCATGTCTCGTTCGGTTTCTCTTCTGTAAGTTTAAAATTGTACTTTTGATAAAGATGTCTAGCTGTGTCTAATATACTCACAGTCCACAAGAAAACATGCTGATAACCTCGTTTTCTACAAAAAGCAATCGCTGTGTCCATTAGTTTTTTCCCTATGCCTAAACCTTGGTAATTTTCATCAACGACAAACCATCGAAGTTGTGCAATTTGTTCACTAGATTGAGTAATCCCTATCGAACCTACGATTTCACCATTGACCTCAGCGACCCATAAATCTCCCCCTTTGGAATTCTCCAAAAATTCCGTTAACCCCTTCATAACATAGTATTCAAAAGTCCGACCAAACCCATATGTTTTGTGATAGAGTTTTCCATGAAGATAGGCAACGTAGCCCACATCCCCGGGTTGAAACGATCGAATGGACACTTCTGAGTGTGATGGATGTACTCGAGAAAGAATAGATTCGATTGTTTCCATGGATGTGACAAGCTTTGCTTGTTCACGTTTGGGCATTGCTTGAATCATTTTAGCGATTTCACGATTAGCATTTTCAACCAAGCCTTTTAAAATTTCTTTCCCATAATCAGTTAGATAGAGTAAATATTGACGTTTATCGTCTGATGAACGTTTTTTAATAATAATTTTTTCTTCCTCAAATCGTTGGATAATCCGACTCATATATCCTCGGTCAATTCCAAGGGTTTCTCTAATTTCAGTCGCCGTGTAACCCTCTCTTGAATTAATTTCAGTTAACACACGGGCCTCTGTTAGTGTATATGGCCGATTATAAATTTCTTGATCAATTTTACCTAGAACGTTTGCATAAAACCTATTGAATTTCCGGATTTTTTCTACATTTCGAATTGATTCCATATAGGGCCTCCTTAAAATCTGAAAATTTAAACTAATCATAGTATAAAATCATCTAGTTGCCTTGGTCAACTATTTTCTTTGAAGTTGGTGATTTTAAAAACGAATATATTTGTAGACCAATTCTTCACTTCTTCAGCTGTATGTAATGAGTATAGATGGAACACTCTACTTCCTTTTTAAGTGTTTAAAATGTCAAAATAATAAGCTAGATGATTTTACATTTTGTAAAATATATAAAATTATCAATTTTGTTATAATATTCAAAAATATTCGTTTTATTAATTGTTCGTAAATATTTCTCGTTCAATGAAAGGAGTGGAAAACAAATGTTCAATATGCCATTAGAAACTGTGTTATTTATTTTATCTTGGCCGATTATTTGGATGCTTATCGCAATTATTATGTTTTTCAAGTTGAAAAAAGAAGATGAGCAAGAAGAACTGGAAGAATAGGAGGATGACACCGAGAAACTGGAGCGATATACTTCGAACTTGAGTCCCTATTAGAGCTTTGCGGCCCTCTATCTTATGACTTGACCGAATAGGCACACCGATTCCAGGAGACATGGGCGCGTTTGTCATCATAAGTTACACAGAGAACCCAGGTACATCCCATACCCTCCCCTACTACAACCAAATTTAACTAACAGTGACCGTAAAGCGCACCCATGGAATGTTCGATAACAACAAAACTAAAAAAACTTGTTAAGGGTTTTTGTCCGCATGAGGAGCCAAGAAACCTTGATATATCCACATTTATAGAGGGAGTGATTTTTATGAAAACGGAATCGATCATTATTTTTATTATCTATTTATTTGTCTTGTTATTTATAGGTGTTTGGTTTTCCCGAAAAGCATCCAAATCGATCGATAATTATTTATTAGGCGGGCGCAGTATCGGACCAGCAGTGACAGCATTAACCATGCAAAGCACCTCGATGAGTGGCTATATGTTTATGGGAGGCCCTGCTTTAGCTTTTCAACAAGGATGGTATGCATTATGGTATGCAATTGGTGATGCCGGCGGCTCTATTATCAATCTATCGGTATTAGGAAAAAGAATGAGAAGGCTCTCAGAATTATTAGGTGCACTTTCCCCGATTGAATATCTTGAAAAAAGATTTGAAAGCCCAGCTATCCGCGTGGTAGGTTCTATCATATCAATCATTTTTTTAATGGCTTATGTTTTCGCACAATTTATCGCCTCAGGAAAAACATTAACGATGCTGACCGGTTTTCCATATGAGGTATGTCTAATTATAGGCGTAAGTGTGATTATTTTATATACCGTGTCTGGCGGATATTTAGCAGTCGTTTGGACCGATTTTTTTCAAGGAATTATCATGGTTTTGGGAGTTTTAGGAATTGGGATTATGGCTTTCTTCTCGGTAAATGGTTTATCTGGTCTAAATGCTGCCATTGCTGACATAGACCCAACTTATTTAAGTATTTGGGGAAAAGACTTAGTGTACTATGGACAATGGGGTGTGGTATTAGGTGCGATTCTTATCTACTCCATCGGTTATATGGGTCTTCCACATGTGGTCGTACGTCACATGTCCATGAAAAGCACAAAAACGGTTAAACACGCCATCCTCTATTCTGCTATTTGGAATCAACTATTCGTCTTTACTCCATATATTTTAGGTTTAGTAGGGATTGTCATGTTACCTGATCTATCCGATCCGGAAATGGTTATACCTGAATTAGCCTATCAGTTTTTCCCAAGTTTCTTTGCAGCAATTTTACTATCCGCGATTATGGCTGCCATTATGTCCACTTCAGATTCGTGTTTAATGCAAGCTGGTTCCATATTATCTCGTGATATTTATCAGCGATTTATTAAAAAAGATGCCGATCATCGTAACATGGTGCTCGTTTCCCGATTATGTATTTTAGCCGGTGGAATTGTTGGCGTGATTGTAGCCATTTTTGAACCTCCTTCTGTATTTACCTTAGTCGTATTTGCTTTTGGTGTTCTTGGAAATAGCTTTTTGGTTCCTTATGTAGCAAGTGTCTATTCGAAAAAAACAACGAATGTAGGTGCATTGACATCTATCATCGCTGGCGGAACAACAAACATCATTTGGACGGCAGGAAATTTAGAAGCAATGACTGCTATTCATCCATTCCTTGCCGGTCTAATTCTTTCTTTTATTGGTTTATTCATAGGAAATCGATTTGGCCAAACTCCATCCCAACCGGTACTAGATGCGTTTGAAAAAGCAAAAGGAATCAGAAAAGAATCTAGAAAAATTACTAAACATATCGCAAAAGACTTATCTCCAGAATCCAAAAACATTTCTGAATTTCTTCAGCAAATGCCAGAAGGGACGAAATCAATGATATGAGTGTGTTAGTCCAAGACTTGGAATTCAACGACATTGAGGCAACAAGCATGATTCATGCAGTTGATTCTAGTGCTCATTATGAAGCAGATACATTAATTTATTATCCGTACTACTTTTTCGAATACGAAATAAAGGTCCGCGGGCTCCTTCCCATTCAAGGGAAAATTGCCTGTATCATCGATGCTGTCAGCGGGATCGGTGCACTAGCAGATCAATTTCCTGCATTAAAACCAATCGACACTTTAAATGAAACATTGATTCCAACAAAGATTTCAAAAGAAGAGGCATGTAGAATCGCAATAAAATTTGTTCAGCACTCTTCGATAAAGCTAAAGATTTTCACACCCCCTCACTTTTCTTTGCTGCGTTCAGTCGCATTTTATCGTCCTTATTGGATATTACACGAAAAGAAACATAAAGACGGGTATCCGTCCATAATGGTTGATGCCATAACAGGAAAATTTCATACGTTGCACATATAAAAAGGGCTTCCGGAAGGGGAAGCCTAATTTTTTTCTAAAGCTCTGTTAAACAGCCTAATGCTGCTATGATAACAAGTATCCAAAACCACTTTGTTACTTCAGCCCCAACACCATAAAAGAAAATCACAAAAACAATGGCAAGAGCTGAAATTATAATCTTCCCACATAAATCAAAATACTTACCATCTTCTGAAAGTTTTGTTTTCTCAGGATCAACAAATAATATCCGTAAAAATAGATGTGAGAATGTAAGAATTAGAGCTATAAATGTAACTATACATTTTCCACCTACTTCATTAAAATCTTTTCCCATTTAACTTATAAAAAAATAACGAGTGAACATTCCGATTATTACTCCTATGACAACAGAAGGAAGAAATTTTTTGATTATCTTAATGGTAATCGCTGTGGAAAGACAGCCTATAAGAACCGGAAATGAAATATGTAGTTGTCCATCTGTAGGTATGAAGATTTGTTTGATGATCAGTGCCGATATAATTCCAACAGGAACATAAGTAAAATATAAACGCAAGGTAGGACTCATCTTTCGTCTGGCCATGATTTCAACGCCGATGAAACGTGATAGATAGGTAGAAACAGCTAGTAATCCGATTAAAATCCAATGATTAACCATCTTGGGACCTCCTCTTTACATAAAGACCCACTAGCGGTGACAACACACCAGCCATCATAATCGTCAATTCATTACCCGGTATGAAATACTCGAGCCCAATGGCTATGACGACAGCAATGAGCGCCGTTGCAATTACTGGTTTTTCTTTTAAACTAGGGATAAGAAGTGCTGCAAAAGTAATCGGAAACGCTAAGTCTAATCCCCATTTTTGAGGATCAACTTGGTTTCCAATTAAAGCTCCGATAAGCGAAGAGAAAAACCAAGCCACATAGAACGTACCAACAACGATCCCAAAATAAAGAGGGTCCGGTCCATATTTTTTAAACCTTGAACTCCCTAAAACTAACGTTTCATCGGATACACCAAAAGATAACAACCACCTCCACCTCTTAGCAGGTGCAAGACCTTCGGCAAGGGCAGCTCCGTATAACAAATTGCGTAAATTTAACAAAACGGAGGTAAAAAGAACACTTGTTAGATTTGCGCCCGCCGTCAACATAGCAACGGTTACCAGTTGTACGGACCCGGAAAACACCAACAACGACATGACCACTGCACTCACCCAATTAATATTGGCTTGAGTGGCGAGTACACCATAAGATAAACCATACGCCGCAATCGCGATTGCAAGTGGTAAAGATTCCGTAAAACCCGTTTTGATCGTTTGTTTTTTTACATCCACCTTTCTAGAACCCCCCTATTCTGATGTTGCTAATAGTATACAAAACAATCCATCCCCTTCCGTTTGGTGTGAGAAAAAAATTAGGAAAGAAAATTATGTAAAATTAACGTTGAAGTGGTATAATAAATTTAACTTTTAGTTTATTATAATATACTAAAAATTAAAAAAACACCATTTTTTAAACGAAGGTGGAAAAAATGAACTTAGATCACACGTGGGAAGAAAGAAATGTAGGGAAGCTTATCGGGTCCAACCTGCGGCAATTCCGGGTAAGTAAAGGAATCAGCATAGAGGCCTTGGCCAAGCAAATCGGGGTCAGTAAATTAACATTAATCAAGATTGAACACGGGGAAGCCAATCCTACATTGTCCGTCATCTGGAAAATCGCAAATGGTCTACAGATCCCAATTACCGCTCTATTGTCGATCGAATCGGATGTCTCCATCTCCCGGAAGAAGGATGGACTGAAACTCACAAGTTCGAACGACGTTTTTGTCGTTGAGCCAATGTTTCGTTCTCATGGCTTGATGGAGCTTTATCGAGGATACCTACAGCCTCATGGGGAATATGTCTCGGAACCCCACCAACCGGGGGTAATGGAATTTGTGACCGTTATGTCCGGCCAATTAACAGTGGAAGTGGACGGCGAAACTTATCACTTGGATGAGTACGATTCCATTCGTTTTAAAGGGGATCGTCCTCATAGGTATACGAACCCCTCCTCCTCCTTAACGATATTGCACTTTGTTATTTCATATAATAATCCATTGTAAAACTTAACGTTTACCTCTTCTTGTGAACAATTCTGTAAAACAAGATTTTTCGAGTGATGACAGTAAAGGTTTGCCATAAAACGACCATGCACGTTCAATCAATCGAACGTGCATGGTCGTTCGTAAAAAGTTAGGAAGTTGCTGCTATTTTTTGACGCGGTCCTTTGTGTCCTTTATGATGATGATGGAAATATTTATGAATATACGGCATGACCCATTTATCTAATCCGAATTTTCCGGCATTTGCACCGGCGACAAGAATGAAAAATGTAAGCAAGATCATTTGCGGGTTCGTACTTGTTGTGCCTGAAAACATAAACGCAAAGTTCATTACGGCTCCCATCAGTGCTGAAAACGTTGTGAATAAACCGAGAAGCAACGCAATCCCTACTAACACTTCACCCCACGGTACTAATACGTTAAACAACCCTACATTTGGCAAGGCAACGTTTTCGATAAATGAAGCCCACCAGCTTTGCACTGCCGGATGTTCTCCCGAAGCTTTCGCAAGCGCCCCTTTTAAAAATCCTGTCGCATCAAACCCACCTGTAATTTTATGCAAACCTGCTGTAAACCAAGCATATCCAAGATATAACCGAAAAAACATTAACATCGCAGCTGCACTAACATGTTCCCTCAACCATTGGACTACCATCTTTTACTCCCCCTTACTTGTTTTATTCTTCCTTACACTTATATCGTAGCGCTTTTTTCTGTAATTGAGTCGACTTTGCTCAACATTTCACAAATTATTAATAAAGTCTATACAAATTTGGTAAAGTTAACAAAATGGCTTGACGATTCCATGCGGCCATCTCAAGAGCATAAAAAAATCCACTTTCCCTCATCTCGAGCGAAAGCAGATTTTGCTGCTTCAGGTAATCGATTACGCTCTAGTCAGATTTCCAAACCTTTAAGAATTCATTGTCACTGTAGTTCTACATTAGCGAACAGTACCTGGCACAGTTCGCTAAACGAATGGGAACAGAAATTGCAAATCATTGTTTGTAGTAATCGCTCATATGGCGATAAATATCTTCATAAAGCTTCATCAGGATTTCTTCTTGATACCCCGCTTTTTTCATTTTCCGTATTTTCTCTTTGACCGGCTGCAATTCTTCTAACGTAACGGATTCTAATTTCGCTACTCGGTCTTCCGACAGCAAAACTTCTGGTGATGATGCCAAGTAATCTTCTAATTGGAAATACCATAAATGAATATGCTCTTGATTCCGCTCCTTTAATCGCTGCGCCATTTTTAATCCTTCAGGATCGAAATCTCCTGAATAATAAATATGACATCCTTCTTTGATGAGCAAGTCTATTAAAATCAGTGACGCCAGTTTAAATTGCCCGTTTGTACAAATCATCGGCGGAAAATCGTCAAGAAAAAAATCCAACAAAGCCGAAAAAACGCCAGAGTTCTCAACGACAAATACGGTTTGCCCCTTTTCCGGATATGCACGCTTTAACTTTAATATTTCACGCAATGGCACATTGAGTACCGAATTTGTTTTTACAGCAGAAGAAAACACAGGATGAATTCCCTGTTCCGCTTCCGCCAAAATACCCGCGCACGTCACAAAGTTTAATATCTCTTCCCGTAAAATACCGAATGATTGAAGGAGCTCATTAACTTCCTCAACTGAGGATAAGTCATAATCTTGATCAGAATAAAATTGAAGTGCATGAAGAAATACTTTTCCTTGAAACGTATGCAAATCAAATGCGTGCGGGTCTTTTAACACTTTTTGCGAAAAAATCGAAAGGCGTTCATATTCACCTTTTTTCGGCAAATGGTGAAGTGCCGTGCACACATTCTTTAACACCGTTTCCAAATTTTCCCAATCTTGCGAATAGGCGATATGAATAAATCGGTTTTGGGGAGCCGCTTCAGCTAAAGAAGACAGCAACCTCGCTTGTTCAGGATATTGATGAATAAGGATTTGAAAAAATTCCTCTTTTTTCTTCCGATCTGTTTCCTTCTTCTCTTGATTGGTGGTGATGTCTTCACCAAAATAACTCTCAAGTAATGTAACGAACGGTATACCGGCAAAGCGCGTTTTCTCTAATTGTTCGGTAAATATCTTCAATGAAACTGAAGGAGAAGTTTCTTGATGAAAATCCTTCCCAAAAAAAGCTCCGATCGCTTCTTTTTCTTCAAATGAAAAACCGTCTAATTTGACCGTTCCTCCAACTCTCCCGAGTGATTGGTATTTCTTTTTCATTAGCAAAAAAAGACGGTGAAAACCAGGTTCACCGCGAAAAAACGCAACAGCTTCCGCTATTTTTTGTTCCAACAAAAACCATCCTCTCTATATGGATGATGCTAAAGTAAATTCTTCATCCGGATTTGTCGCAAGTCGTTTCACCTTTCCGTCCCAATGATAACGTATAACCGTTACGAACGGAGCATTTTTCGGGCGGACTAATTCACATATAGAAAGCGCTGGTACCGTATCATAGTCTCCCCAAAGTGCTTGTGAGTTCATGATATAGTTGAAACCAAGCTCTTCGACTAACGCGAACATATCACGTATGTTGTTTTCATCCACGCCGGCAAACGCTTCATCTAACGAAATAATATATGGAGCATCCTCTGCCGCCTCTTGATAACGTGAATATGCCGCAGCAAAAAGTGGAATATACATCGCCATAGCCTTTTCTCCGCCGCTAAATTTATAAAACTTTTGGTTTGTTAATTCCCGCTTCGGTTCATTTGTTTTTTGGTAATAAAGGGTAAACGAGAACCACTTTCGGTAATCGAGCACTTCTTTAATGACTTGGTGCAGCGTATTGCCTTGCCCACGTTCTTCAAGCATTTCTCTCGCCCGATTTATTTTTGAGCGGAAATGAAGCGTAACCCGCTGTAAGTCTTCTTCCTTCAAAAGCCGCGAATTCATTCGCAACAATTCGACTAAATCTTTCGTGTCCATTTCTTCTTCGGTTTCCGCTGTTTTCGGCTTCCATTGAATTGAAAATGTCAGACCGGAAGAAGTATCACGTTTTTCCATTAAAGCGTTCATATCTTTTACCCAGCGTTCAGCACGCTGTATGCGGCTTCGCAATATTCGTCCGATCGTTTTCAAAATAATGTCTTCGTACAATTCGCGATCCTGTTCGTTAATATATTCTTTTTGCAGCAAAATATCTTTTTCAATCTCTTCTAACACATAATATGGTGTGACGCGTTGACCTTTATAATCAAGCAAAATGATGATACGTCCTGCTTTTTCCTTCCAATCGTTCGCTTTCAGCTCCGCTTCTTCATCTAACGAAAACTGGATAAAAGGATCTTGTTTGCTCCATTTCGCAGGTTCCTGTGTCGGCCGATATTCGATTAAATTTGGTAGTTCTTTGAAAAATATTCGGTTTAATTGGTCGTTGACAAAAGATCGTGTATTCTCTTTTAATACAGAATCAAATTTCTTGGTAATAGCCATTGCTTTGTGCAAAAGCGAACCTGTTTTATTCTCGTCAATAAACACTAGTCCTCGTTCCAATTCTTGTGAAAACAGCTCTTCCCATGCTTGGGCAAGAACCTTTGCAAATTCCAGTTTTCTCTCTAAACTACTTAACTTGCTTTCCATGTTTGAAAGCTGATTCCTTATACCTTCTTGCTTCTTAATTTTCTCAGGAATTTCCGTTGTTAAAAACGTTAATCGTTCTCGAATCCGTTGAATCTCTTGACGAATATGTTCCGCTCCCATTTTCGTTAACATCGATTCGATATGCTCAAGTTCAAGTGATACCCGCTGTTGTTGATCAAGAAGAACGTTGAATTCACCTTTCGCATCGTCCATTTCGCTTTGTACCGTTTCAAGCTGATCTATTAAATTTTTGATCATTTCACTGGTGTTGACGATGTTTCCATGCGTAATTTGTATCTCATTTAACTCTTTCAAATATGTTCCCATAAAAGACAAAGCATCTTCGTACCCTTTTTTTGAATATTCCAGGTCAAGTCCTTCTGTCTTACTGCGTAAAGTATGTTTGATTTGTTGCCACTTTCGAGCAATTTGCCCTAATTTTTCATTTTTCTTTTCTGTTTCTTTTTCTTTGCTCTCTGCCTTAAGTTTCGTTTTCTTCCACTGGTCATAGGCATATTTGACATTTTGGTCAGATGGAAACGATTGAAACCCTTCCGTAATGTGGCGGATTCGTTGTTCCACTGCCGCGAGCTGCTCTCGTTTTTCTTTAAGTTGAGTGTTTAAATGCCATAATTCTTCCTCAAATTGCTGAATTTTTTCAAGACGCAGCCGCTTCCGTGCAGCTCGTCCAATATATTTCGCCTTTTCCCTTTCGGGGGCATGTCCTTTTAATAGTCCAAGGGAATATTGTCCGGCTTCGTTAATGACAAAATATTCGTTTCCTTGCTGTTCGTCCGATACGATTATACTTCGTAATACCGCTTCAATTTTTTCTTTAGAAACACCACTGTCATTCTCTAAATCAGGTTTTAAATAATCCGCCAGCGTATGTGCCATCATTGCTGGGTTTGGCGTAATCACTCGATCATATTGGATATCTAATTCCGCTTCCACAATTAAAGCGTCGAGCAATCCAGCATGATTTAATGTAGATTCGATCCGTTCCCGTAACTCTTCGGACACTTGCTCTTGAAACTCCACCGCCGCATAAAACGGAACAAAAGGTATTCCTTTTTCTTTTAGCGACGCCCTTGTTTGCACCGTTTGCATGTCTCGTTCTGGTTCTGGATCTTTTTGTTCCTTCCAATAGCGCAATTTTTCTTCCGTTTCACGGATTTCATTTTCTAGCAATTTCATTTCATGTTGTTGTTTAATTTTTTCTGCTTTCCACTTTTCGATTGATTGATAATATTGATCTGTAAACGGTTGTTTCACTTCTTCAAAATGATAGCGCTCATAAAGCTCATTCAACCGCTGCAAAAATACTTGAAACGTTTCGTCATCCGCCTTTATATCTGGAAACATTTTGCTCCATTCAAACACATTTTCCTGCAAACGTGATTTTTCATCTTCAAACAGCTCGTGCCATTTTTTCTCTTCATTCTTTAGTTGATCTAATTCACGGTTTAATTCGCCGAGCTCTTTATACGTTTCTTCATAACGGATTTGAATGTCATCATGTTCCTTCCATAGACTGTTAATTTGCTCCAACCTTTCAAAATGCGCACTAGCTTCCCGTTTCCATACGGTAAAATCAAATTCATGTTCTCGATTCCGCTGAAAATCCTCTTCGTTGATTGTATGCTCTGAAAAAGAGCTTTCTAACGCATCGCTCCGCATCATATCTAACTGTTCTACTAGCTTTTTCGATAACTGATGGAAACGTTCTTCATACGTGTTTAAGTTTTGTTCGATTTTCCGTTCTTGCTCCCGTTTTTCCTCTACAAACCTTTCTTTCTTTTTGATCTGATCATTTATATTTTTCAGATGTTTCTCTGTTTCATTCCGCTTTTCTTCCGTCTGAAACACTTCATGATTTGATAAATCAAGTTCCATTTTACGCAGTACTTCTTGTTCATTCGTTAATTGTTGGATCTCTGCTTTCAATGTTGTTTGCATGTCCTCATATTCTCGCTGCTGCTTTTCTAACTGCTCTTTTTCTTCCTTCAACTTTTTAAAGCTTTTTTCCGATTTTAAATATTCATTCGCTTTTTCAGCCAACATATATTCATTATAAGTCGAATAGTGCTGGCAAAGTTTCTTGAGAGCTCGCTCGTCTTTTTCAAGTTGTTCTAACTGTTGTTTTGCCTGATCCATGTTTTCTATCGTTTCTGACAAGTGGCGCAGCTCTTCATCGGTAAGCGCCGGCAGCGAGCTTTCTAATATTTCGTAGATCACGGTTGGTTTAAAATCTTTTGAAAGCTTCGGACTGCGTAATTGAATGAGTAATTCAATCAGTTCGTGGAACGCATCCAAGGACTCGAATCGGAAAATATGTTTATTCACTAACTCCATATATTCACTTTGCGAATCAACAACCGTTCCACCCTCACTAATAACATTGATTAACTCCCGTTTGGTTAAAGGGATTTTTTGCGTTTCTCCACCTGTCTTTTCTATTTTATATAAACGCAAGTCTTTTCCGATGCGTCGATTGTCAAAAATGACAAATCCCCAAAAATCCATTTTTTTCTGCCTTTTAGCCCGTAAACCGATGCCTGTAGTGATAAATTGGTCAGAGTTTTTCCTCTTATACTCTAAAAATAAATAACCTGTTCGTTCGTCCCTGTCGACGACTTCTTTTTCCCCTAGCAAATAATCTTCCATCCTTCTGGCACGAGAACCGAACGGATCGAGTCGGTCAGGACTCTTTTTTCCATCAAGTAGAACAGGGAGAAAACTTTGCATCGTCACTGATTTGCCGGATCCATTGCTACCGCGCAATAAAAGCTTTCCGTCTGCAAAATGAAAATATTCTTCATCATAATACCAAAAATTTAACAGTCCCGCGCGATGTAACTCCCATTTATTCGTCATTTTCATTCGTTCCTTTCGTTAGAAAATCATCAGGATATGTTCCGATTAATCTTCCTAAAAGCGGGTATAAAATAATCATCCCGGTCTCCTTTTCTTGTTCGGCCATTTTCCAATCCTTTAAAGCATTCATTACCTCATTAGAAAGTTGAGTAATTGTCATGTCGCGGTATGTTTTGCTCCAACCTTCAGAAAATTCGTCACGACATTTTTTTAATAACCCTAAAAAATCATTTGGTGTTAAGTGGATTTTTCCGTACTCATCAGGCATGTATACTTCAAGATGCTGGCGAACAATGTTAGAAAAATGAAGAATAATCTCTGAAGTACCTTTTTGATCTGGAAACAGCGTATATCGGCTTTGCCGTTCTGGTAAAGTTAAAAGTGCCGCATTTTTATAAAGTTCATAGCGAAAATCAGTGTGTTTTTCAAAATCTTCACGCAAGCGATGACGAAAGTTTCTTAAGTAATAAAAGTCTGGGTCGTCTTTTTGCATGCGATAAATGACCGGCGATAGAAAAAGTTGACGATAAATGCGATGTCGGCGATAATCTTGCGGAGATGCTTTCCATTCTTCTTCTAAAATTTCCTCTATTGTTTCATATTGAAAAAGATCTTTTGGATACGATCTCATAAAATAGCGGGATACAACGGGGACTTCATAGAGCGCTTCATGATCTTCTTTACTTGCAAACCCTTCAAGATCCCCGTCGACACGTTTTACGATACCGATTTGTTCAGACGTCTTGAGCACGCGAATGAGCGATTTCCGATGCTGATAACTCGTCCAATCGATTGGCAGTTCCCCTGGATACAGCGCTTGAATCTCTTCGCATAAATCGGACAGAAGAAATTTCTCATCTACGGCTTTGCTTTCTAAATATGCTAGCAAGCAGCAAAACAAGGCATAATCTAACATATCTTGAAATTCTTGAATACCCATCCAAGATTCAGGCTCAGCAGGGATTTTCTCGAGCTTAGCAAAATAGCGGTGAACGATCAGTCTGTATCCAAACTTTTCTTGCAAGTAACGTTTCAACACTTTTTCCCGCTCTCTAATCTTTTGATAAAGCTCCGGTTGGTCTTCCCGCACAATCCAGAAGTTTTCAAACAGGGCAGTCATAGCTTCTTTCGCTTTTTCATCAAACCCTTGCTCTGTCTTTTCCAACGTTACATCTCTCCCTTTTCGAGGACATAAAGTTCATAATTCGGCATCGTAAGTATTCCGTCAGCAGCTTTCAATTGAATCGAGGATGAATCTTTTTGCATGACCTTCACCTTCCAACCGTTTTCCGTTTTTACGACACCGTCTTGTTTTGTCATCGATTTTGCTATCCAGCTTAACAATGTTTTTCGAATGTGCGGTTCGATCACCGGCAGTTCACGCAAAATAATTTTGTTGTCTTGAATGAGACTCTCTAACTCTTCTTTCTCACGTTTTTTCTCCAGCAAAAATTTCTCCATCATCTCCTGTTTTTCTCTTTCACGGGTTTCGATTGCTTCAGGTTTTGTCTTTTCACGGTAATGGCGAACGCGAGGCTTTACCGTCCATTCTGTCGGCTCTTCTTCCCAAATATCGCGATAAAAGTTTTCTGTTGCATCGTTTTCTGTTATGAGATGCTTCGTATGAAAACATCCGAAAACAACAGAGGATAGCCGGTGGGCATCTTCTAAACTCGGAAGCTCGGAAAACCACTTTGCTAAATGGAGAAAATCTTTCTTGCGGCTGCGGAAATTGTGATGACGTTCCCCCAGCCTTTGCACAACCCGGGTCATGCGGCGTATTGCTTCATTCGTTTGATGCTGAAGAAAATACAATTCACTCTCCCGACCGTCTCTGCCTAAAAACCATTCTTTTAAACCTTTCCATTTTTCGAACAAATCTTCCTCGAGTTGTTCTTTCGAAACTTTCATTTCTTCTAATCTCGGAATCGTCATTTGATAATCAGCAACAGTCGCAGCAAGTTTGCGAACATCATCTTCTGCGATATCTTCCAGCAACTTTTCAATTTTTAATGATGTTTTCTGTAAGGCGACGATGAAATCCCGTAAATATGTCGTAAATTTTTCTTTATATACAAGAAACGCTTCCGACATCATTCGTTCTTCCGTGTTCTCACTGTTGAGGTAAGCGATGTAATCCGCAGAATTTTGAATGATTTTTTTGAAATAATCGAACGTTTCTTCCCAAATTTGATTAATCTCTTCACGTTTTTCTTTAAAATCATTTTGTATAATATTTTCTATTCGAACGAGTGAAGAATATAAGCGGTCAAACCGCGTTTTTTCCAAAGACCCTCCGAATGAATCCCCCAGCTTTTCTAACGTGCGGATCATCCGCTCAATTTCGACCGTGTAAGGACTGCATTGATAACGAAACCGTTTCTTTTTAAATTCTTCGATTGTGCGGATATTCACCGTCTCTTGCCTGGCAATTAAGTTTTTCCATTTGACAAGCTGATCTAAATCCTGCTGCAGATCGTCTTCTGTATATTTCCGAAACTCCTCATGCTTTTTTAAAAACTCAAATACTTCTTCAGGAAACAAATATTGCCGCATTCGTTCATGCTGCATATAAAAATATCTTAAAATCGCCCGATAGCGATATGCATTATCCGTTGCCAAATACTTTGCTTCTGTAATTGGCTTCAGCCATGAAGAATCCATTACGCATCACCTTATGAATTATGTTTCATCCCTATTGTAATAGATTTAAAGAGAAGATTGGGTGAAAATTCCCGAAAATTTGTAAAACCAAGGGGGTATAACCAACCAAAATAAATCCCCTTATTGAAGACAGAAAAAAGAAAGCACATCTGTCAATTATAAGGGTATCATATCAAATCGAGAGGCTTTATGTTTCTTAAATTCTACCAAACTCGACAATCTCCTGGATTTTTCTAAGCACAACTTATAAATCATGTACTCACCATTATTCGTCGATACCTTATATCATTGGTGGTTGTAATTATTAAGTTCGATCACTTCTGAAGAGGAATGTTTTCAGAGAATCCTTTGATGGCACAGTTGTGTGCCTATAGTCAAAAATTTACTTCGGGGCGTGCCAGGCACGCAAACAAGCCAAAGTACAAAAGGACGGGTCATTTATTTCACCTTGGTATGCTAATTTACTAATTACTCTTCACGATTATTTTAGAGCCTTTACATTGTTAGACGTGCTGATTAAGACAGATTTCTAAATATTTGTTTTTCAAGGTTCCCAAGCACGCCCCCTTAGTCTTCCAATATGTTACGAACTTCCTCTTCTTCTACTTCCAGCAACTCTACAATTTGTACGATGCCCATTCCTTTTGCTTTCATTTTGCTAATTAAATCACGCTCTTTTTTCTTCATTCCTTCCTCAAATCCCGCCTACCGTTCGCCGCGGATGTTGGAAAGCTGGTCGCGCAGCCATTTCAGCCGCATTTCATAGGCATAGCGATTTTCCGGGTTAACGCTTAGTTTTTCCCACTCTTCCAGCGCTTCGCGGATTTCCTCCTCATTCATCGCCAACACCTCCAATTCGTTTATAATCTGTTCATCTACGTCTCGTTTCCGGGAATCGACTGCCGATAACATCATTAGCTATGGCCATTCGGCGGATTTTTTCATCTCACGTCTATATTTCTTCCATTTTACCATAAACTGTGACAATTCAATCGCATTGAATTCAAGGTGAGGGCTCCAAAGGAAATGTTCTTCATCTTCCCGGATGTGAAACACGGTGTGGAAGCGGTCCGTTTGTGAGGGAATAGCGGGTAGTTGAAGATCGTGATCATAATCGTTAGCGGAAGTTCGCTATATTCCTGTCCTTTTGAAAGAGAAAACGAAAACAACCGCGCCCAATAATACAGCACCCTTTCTGGCATATCGTACTGATAGACGACTTGGATTTCAACGTTGATTCGTTCGCCAAGGTTAGTGATCACGAGCAGATCCAATCGGCTCATCTTGACATCTTCCGTCTCTTTCGGAAGTTCGGTATTTTCATATTCCACATCAACAAACCGATCGCGGCCGATTCGGTCCAAAAGCCCGTTCAAAAAAGCAATTGTGATACGCTTTCGACTCGGGTGGCCGAACAGCTGCTTAAACATAAAATCCATTTTCAAGTAGAGGTATTCTTTTGGCATGGAGAACCATCCTTTCGGGGAAATTTTGAGAGGAGATAGGTGGATACGATTTTATTAAAGCGGAATGAAGAGGGAAAAATCAAGATTCTAAACTGAATTTCCTGGATAAAAATAGTAAGAGAGCCGAGTGATTTTTTGGAATTACGGACTCTCTTTTTCTGATAATCTAATCATCTTCGACATACTTCGGGGCGTGCCAGGCACCGATCCCTTATTACGACTTAGCTCGAAACAGCGACCTCTACCCTGTCAAAACCAATTATGGAATTTCTGATAATTTCTCGAAATGTCCGCAACCCTACTCGTATCAAGGGTTGTGGTCGCTTTTATGATTAATTAATATCCTGGTGTAATCGTCAATTATTTAAAGTATGTGACCAGTTTGGTGACCAAGATACCTTATTGACTCGCTAAACGTATAGGGAAAAAGAAATAAAATAGACCCTTTATTATTTAATATCCATTACATTCTTACTGCATCTTTTTGATGCAAATCTGTAGTAAAATAATATCCCTCTTTAAAGTTAGAGTTTTGACAAATAGTACAAGCCTCAATACTTTTCTTTAATTTATATATTCTACCACAATTAGAACATTTTTTTACAAAAATAGTATCAACTACACCCAAATCTCTAGCACGTAACAATAATTGATAAGACAAATCTATTGATATATTTAGATTTTTACCCACCCTTTTTGGAGTAAAAAGTTCCGAAGAAGAATGAAAGCTTACTAACAAAGTATCTAAGGCTTTTACCAATTCTCTATCGTAGTTTTTTAAATATCTCAGATTAACAAAATACATTTTTTATCACCTCACACTGTAAAACAGCTTAGAAACGTGAAGTTGTTAATCCGTATTCCTTGATTATTTCATTTGCTTCCGGGGTATTCATTTTACTTAATTCAGCCACAATGCCTTTAATCTTATTTACATCTCCTTCGTCAATTGCTTTCTCTAACATTTGCTTTTTTATTTTCAGAAGAACTCTTTCTTGATGAAATAGTTCCATTGGATCTATTGGATCATCATTAAATTGTGGATCATTCATTCCTCGATTAGTATCAGCATCATTTCCTTCTGTAATATCAATATTGGAATTTTGAAGACAGGTAAGACCAGCATCAGTAATACAATATATCTTTTTTATTCCTTTATAATCATACGTATAATTAATCCCAAGTGTTTCACATGATTCGCATATTAATTCTTTTTCTTGCTCTTTTAAATCATTTAAAGTTGTTACAAAATGTCCATTCTCACAATATAATTCGTAATTCAAGGATAAAAATCCTTGTTCACAAAGATAATTTAATACAATTTCAGTATCCTCAGCTGACAACGAAGTTCTAAAGCCAAAATATCTTTTAGAAAATCTTTTTAAAACATTTTTTTTGGTACCATCACAAAATTCTTTGAATAGTTCTATAAAGGACTGAGGATTTTCGATATTAAGTTTTGAATTTTGAGATAATGGTAGTCCCTTAACTGCAGAAATGATTTTAAGTATTATCTTATTAATTTCTTTTTCTGTTATTAATTTTGATAAACGTAAATTCCCTTTTGAAGATAATAAAATTTTTGCATCATAATCAGAAAGTGTTGACCAAACTGTTTCAGGACTTCCTTCAGTGCCAAGGTCAATAGTCACAATTTCCCCTTGTTCATCCTTAATATGAATGATTGCTCCATTTCTTACACTAATATTTTCTCCTTCTAATTGAGCTCTTTTTACATCAGCACCATCAGTTTCCCACATTATCGAAAACTCTTTAGCATTTAGTTCTTCAAGGATCGCTGTATAATATGAACGGTCAATACTAAGTGATGACAAGTTCTCAAAGGATCTAGAAAGCTGTCTTTCAAGCTGATTTTTAACCATAATATTTGAACGGACTTCTAATACGTTAATATCTTTATGTATTACAATGATCCCGACTTGTTTTACCTGTACATTAATGTAATCCCAGCCGGCATTTATTCTTTTGGTTGTATAATCTTTCTCAACAAAGAAGTAATGTTTATCTCCTCTATCGTCTCTATTCGTAATAATCCAATCCCCGAATTCAATATTGTCAATCGATTCAATATTCAAGTTATTATAAGTATATATATGTGAACTAAAAGGCTTAAATACGTATTTATATTTTTCAAGTAATGTGGTTTCGTATTCTGTATTTCTTTTAATATTCTCAATTACATTAGTCATATCTAAAGTTACATCATCAAAATCATTTAAATCTAAATCACTTTTTATACTTTCTATTTCCCTCTTTGAAAACATATTTACTATTCTTGTTATATGATCTATAGTCATGACTACCTCCTACTAACTTTCCTTAATACAATCGCAATAAACAGTGCCAACATTAGATTCCCAAGTAAAACTTCAATAGAAGTAAGAAAATTATATTTATTTAAAAGATAAGGTGTAGTACTATACCCAGAAAACAAAGATAAACTGAATTTTAGACACAAAATAAAGTATTCTAATGAATAACTTGGTGTCTCATAAAAATTATTTTCGCTGTTATTATCAGGTATTTTAACATCTTGGAGTAAAAAATATATCAAACTAAAAAATAGTATAATGAACGTACTATTAACTATTAATCTAAAAATGCTTTCTCCGTAATTTGTTGTTACCTTGAAGATTTCATATTTAAGGTATTTAACTAATGACGGAAACCAATTTTTCTTTGAACTCCTCAGCAAATTCAAATAATATATTCTTTTATAATCCATTTCATTAAAATATGCTCTACCGCAATTGTCGTAATCTCCTGAGTCGCCATAGTAATTTTTTGCTAATCCATAGCATTTATATGCTTGTTTATAGTCTTTAATTTCTAGGTATATAGTAGCTGCTTCTTGTACGCATTTTGCTGCATCACCATAATAGTTAATTGAGTAATATTTCATTGAGGCTTCTTCAAAATATACAGCTGCAGTCCTTATTTCTACCTCATCGACTGCTCTTAATTCTTTTTGCATCAAAGCTGCTCTTTTCAAAGATTCAGCAGATAAGTATAGATTTCCTGCTTCTTCAAATGAAGAGGATAGATTATAAAATTCACTAATTAAAGATATTGATGCTTGTTTTAAGTTATCACTTTTTTGATTCAATTCTTTATACCTACTTTTTAATTCTTCCATACAAATCTCCCCGAGTTAAAATAAGTAATAAATGGTTATACCCTTTAAGTATTGTCTATCTACTAGTAGTTAAAAAATACAACACAGCAATTAAATATTAACAAATTATAGTAATAAAAGGTATATTTCTCAAAAATACCACTTACTACAATTATAAATCCATATCCAACTAATACAACAAAAAACTTAGTTCTAAAAGACTTCCTTTGTTAATAATATGATAATTAGATTAACTTTTTATCATTTTCGTATTAGGAATAATCCTCTTACTTAATTCGTTACTAATCTTCTCCGCTCGCATATCAAAGAACTTATCGTAATCATCGTCCCAAATTCCAAATGCATCTAAATCGTCTATAAGGTGCGTATTCATTGTTTCCTCAAGAGATTCATTATGCTCCATAAACGCTTTCATATATTTGGACGGTGATTTTGCTTTTATCTTAATTTTATTTAAGAAAGCGTCGACAATGGTGATATTGACAACATGATTAATATAAAAAGAATCCTCACCTTTCTTCTCTAAGTAGGCTTTTGGGAAGAAATGATGGTAATTGCGGCTGTTCGCTTGTTTAAGCCAGTCATTACTGATCCTTGACAGGTTCTACCTATAAATCGAATGGCATCATTTTGGCACCAATCTCGGCACCACTCATGGCACCAATAAAAAGTCCTCTAAAGGTTGATGTGACAAGCTTTTTAACACCATTAACAATCATAAATGGATATCTCCTTTTAAAATTGCTTCTACTTTAGGATCATCAAAATTATGAAATTCGTGATGAAAATAAATTCTCCTTCACATAAACAACTGCTGTCTCCCCACAACATAAGGAAATGATATTTCGGCGTTTCTAAGACAATATGAAAATATGAGAAACGAAAAAGGAACCAGAGTGTTTTGCCTCTGATTCCTTCTTACTAAACACAAACTGATCCCATTTACTTTGTTTCTCTTAACCCTTCAACATATTTAATAATCGCATCGGCAAGAGGATGGTCTTTTTCTAATTGCGCATATTGAGATAGGGCTCCCTCGATGCCAGCTTTCATTATTGTTTCTTGCAGTTCGATTGCTTCAGGATCCTCTTGATAATCAAACAATAAGAGTGCAGCAATTCCTTTTGTCAAACCGGCCGGAACCTCATTGAATAATTCGTAATATTGCTTGGCCGGTTTCATTAAGCGGTCATTCGCTCCTACTTTGCGAATCGGTGAACGGGCGACTCTGACGATTTCATCTGAAATAGATGGATTTGTAAATCTATGAATAATTTTTTCTATATATTTCTTATGTTCATTTTCATTAAAGCCGTACCTTTTCACGAGTACAGCACCTGATTCGTTTAATGCCTGTTGTACATCAAAGTAAATTTCCTTATCATCCATCGCTTCTTTAATCGTTTGAAGCTTTTTGTTATATCCTAAGTAAGCAGCCATCGCATGCCCGGTATTGACGGTAAAAAGCTTTCTTTCAATATAAGGCAATAAATCATCCACAAGCTGCATGCCTCTCACGTTTGGCATGTCCCCAACAACATCCTTTTGTTCGACCACCCATTCAAAAAACGGCTCAACGGTGACAGCCAGCGGATCGCTGTTTTTTTGGTTCGGAACGATGCGGTCGACGGCGCAATCCAGAAAACCATAGTTTCTTTCGAATAAACTTTTTTCTTCATCTGAAATTTTTTCAAACACTTTTTCCTTCAGGAAGGTCGTTCCGCCGATCATATTTTCACAAGCAATAATATTTAACGGTTTTTGATTGACGGATAGTCTTTTGCGAAGTCCTTCCGCTAAGGTAGATGAGATGATCGGCAAAATATTCGGTCCAACCGCTGTTGTTACTAAATCTGCTTCTGTTAAATAATGAATGACTTTGTCATTTTCTGTTTGGCTATTCACAGCGGATACGTTTCGAATGATTTCCTCTTTGCCGGATTCATCCGCGATGAGAACCCGGTATTCTTTTCTCTCATTTAACAGGTGGACAACTTCCTCATTGACATCGACAAAAACGACCTCATAACTTGATTGGGAAAGCAAGCTGCCAATAAATCCTCTCCCAATATTTCCTGCACCAAAATGGACAGCCAACATGTTAGTTCACCTCGCTTAAAAGGCGGATGATATCCTCTTCGCTTGCTGCTTCGATGAGTTTTTGAATATTTTCTTCCTCTGAACAAACAATCGCAATCTTCGAAAGAATTTCTAAGTGTTCATTGTCTTTTCCGGCAATTCCAATTAAAATTTTTGCGATATTTCCGTCGCCGAAATCTACCCCGTCCGGTACTTGGACGACAGAAATGCCCGCATGCTTGACGAGGCTTCTCGCATCCTCCGTACCATGAGGAATCGCAACAAAGTTCCCCATATACGTGGATGTCAGTTCTTCCCGTTCGAACATTTTATCAACATAAGAAGGTTCCACATACCCTTGTTCGACTAAAATGTTTCCCGTTAAACGGATCGCTTCTGTTTTATCTGCAGCGTTTGCACGCAATACAATATTTTCTTTTTTCAATACTGCCATTGACATGCTGATTCACTCCTTATGATGTTGAATTTGTTCGTAAAAATATTTCTCCAGCTGGTAGCTTAAAAATGAATAAATCTTTTCATAACTTCCTGATGAAAATACAGCGATGCTCTCCTCATCTTTAATAATTAATGAACTTATGTGGCTTAACACCGACAGCATCTCTTGAGGCGCAGATTCCGGTGCTAAGAGAAGCAAGATCGTGTTCATCTTCATCTCCTCTTGATGCATGCCGGTTACCGTTTGCCATTTCGCTAACGTATAGATGGTAAAGGAAGGAACCGTAATCGCCGGACTCCTTGTATGGTACAAAGCAAAGGGAGTATCCGGTATGCCTAATCCCCCTATTTTTTCCCTGTTAATCAAATACGTCAGAACCTGTTCCTGATCGCTGATAACCTCTTTTTGATACAGCTGTCGGCACGCTTCAGCCAGGGCATCCTGGACAGATTCAGCCTCTAATTTTTGTAAAGTAAACCCTTTCAAGATATGGACGATGGTTTCGCTCATTTTTTGAACGGAGCTGAGCTTTTCAACAACTCTCTCAGCACCTTCCGTCCGTTGTTGGTCTTGTTCCTTTGGAGCTTTCACTCGTCGATTTTCAAGGAACTTTTTAATCGTTGAAATTTCCGTATCTTGAAGGATCGGGCTCACGACAAAATAATGACCCGTAAACTTGTTAAGCGGCACAGTCGAGACAATGAGATCAAATTGATCCGCATCCACATCTTTTAATTCCAGGACAGATGTATGCTGAATGCGTACAATATCCGGAATTTCTTTTTTTAATCTCGTTGCTAAGATTTTGGCCGTGCCTAACCCGCTTGAACAGATGACTAAGGCGTGGATCCCTTTCCTTTCTCGTAAAAGAGCGGAGGCAAAGTGCAAAACTAAATAACCGATTTCTTCCTTTGGGACCGTCAGATCAGGGAATACTTTTTTGACGCCTTTTTCTAACATTGAAAAAAGCTCAGGATAGTCTTGAACGATTTTTGATAAAAGCGGATTGGCAATCCCCATGTTATGTTCAATGCGGTAAATCGCCGGTTTTAAATGAACGACTAAATCCTGAAATAAAGGATCGTTGTTCGTTAAATCTACGTTCAGTTCATCGCTGACAAAGCGAATCAATTCTTGGGCTTTGATTCCCACTTCAAAGCTTGCTTCCTCTAACATGTAGCCTTGACGGTCCCGAAGTTTCGCCCCCATTAAATGCATCGTAATATAACCAATTTCTTCATCCGGTATCGTGATTCGGAAGGCATGTTCCAGCGATCGGGCAATTTTTTCGGCCATTTCGAATTCCTTCGTTCCGCGGATCGTTTGTAAGTATTGCGGATCAAAATTGATCGATTCCCCTTGAATAATCCGCTCCACCGCCAAGGCAAGGTGGACAACTAAGGCTACATACGAGCTGTCCGCAATCGTAAAAGGAAGCTCGTCTTGGATTTCTTCAATTTGCTTTTCAATCGTTACTAACGTTTTCTGATCAACGAGTCCGAGGAGTTTCTCCGTCACGGTATTGAGCGTTTCCGCTGATCTTTTTTGAATCGATTCTTTCATGAATGAAAGAAATTCATATTCGCCGAAATGATGGAATAATAACTCGCTCATCATCCTGCGTTTCGCCGATTCAGAACCCTCAATTTCGACCCCGTATCCTCTTTTTCGAATAAGAGAAAGCCCGTATTTTTCAAGGGTTTCGCTGATTTTATCTAAATCATGGCTAATGGTTGCGACGGTGACGTTTAAATCATTGGCAAGAGCTAAAAGCTTAACAGGCTCGGTCGCCTCCAATAAAGTGATCAGGACAATGGTTTGGCGCTCTTCCGGCGTGTATTCAGTATGGGACAAGTGGAAAAGATGCATTTGCAGCTCTTTTTTGTTGTGATCATCTCCAGCTATTTGGATGCCAAAGCCTGATTTTTTGATAAGCTGCAAATGAAATTCTTCTAAAATGCGCTCTACCCCTTTTAAATCCCGGTGAACCGTGCGGTTACTTACATTCAGCTGCTCCGCAAGCTCCCTTACCGGAATTCCCTGATCATGAACCAACAACATATCGAGGATTTTTCTTTCTCTTGCAGATATATACATCGCTTCTTCACCCGTCCCATTCGAGCAACCATTTTGCCCTTTCAATGGAAATTTTAGATTGATCATTGGTTTATGACAACAAATAGAAAATTCATTTTCATCCATTTATATGTTGCCATTTTTAAATAACATGTACCCCCAACAAGTGGGGGCTGCTCTCTATTCGTTCTTTTCTTTTAAACTGTTAATTAACTCGTCATATTTTGGACTATTGAGGAAGTTTTCAACCGAAACGTGATAAGCGTTCGGTCTTTTTTCCTTCGCGCGCTCTGTTAAATTTTTATGCGTAATGACAATATCCGCATCTTCCGGAAGCTGGTTGATCGCTATATTTGTGACTTCAATATCCAATCCGGCTTTTTGTACTTTATTTCGTAAAATCGAAGCTCCCATAGCGCTTGAACCCATTCCAGCATCACATGCAAACACAATTTTCTTCACTTTGGTTGGAATGGCTGTTTCTGTTTGCAGCGCAGACGCAACCTCACTCTTTTTCCCTTTTAATTGCTGCATTTTTTCTGTCGCCTTGCTCAAGTCTTCCTCTTCTTCATTATTTTTTGCAGCTTTTAAGAAAATAGATGCGACAAGGAAGGATACTGCTGCTGCCACAATTACCCCTGCCAATACGCCAAGATGGTTTCCTTTAGGCGTCATCGCTAACAAGGCGAAAATACTTCCCGGAGATGGAACCGCTACAAGTCCTGCATCGAACAGTGTAAACGTTAATACGCCGCTTACGCCCCCAGCGATCGCCGCTAAAATTAAGATCGGTTTCATTAAGATGTATGGGAAGTAAATTTCGTGAATACCGCCAAGGAAATGAATGATTACCGCACCAGGAGCCGATTGTTTGGCATTGCCTCTTCCGAACAACCAATAAGCAAGCAAAATACCAAGACCCGGACCAGGGTTTGTTTCTAATAGGAATAAAATCGATTTCCCTGTTTCCGCCGCTTGCTCGATTCCAAGCGGACTCAAAATTCCGTGGTTGATTGCGTTATTTAAAAATAAGACTTTCGCAGGTTCAATAAAGATATTCGCTAACGGTAAAATTTTGTGATTAACAATGAACTCAACACCAGCAGCTAACGTTTTGTTCAGTCCTAAAACGACTGGTCCGATTCCTTTAAATGCTACTAGCGTTAAAATCCCGCCGATGATTCCGGCAGAGAAGTTGTTGACTAGCATTTCAAAACCTTGTTTGACTTTTCCATGGATGAGCTGGTCAAATTTCTTGATCAAGTAACCGCCGAGCGGTCCCATAATCATCGCACCGAGGAACATCGGAATATCAGCACCGACAATAACCCCCATCGTCGCTGTCGCACCGACGACGCCTCCGCGAACATCATAAATCATCTTACCGCCTGTATACCCGATTAACAATGGCAATAAGTACGTAATCATCGGACCGACAAGCTTAGCAAATGCTTCATTCGGGATCCAGCCTGTCGGAATAAACAACGCAGTAATAAAGCCCCATGCAATAAACGCCCCAATATTAGGCATAATCATTCCGCTTAAATAACTGCCAAATCGTTGTATTTTAACACGTACACTTGATTGATTGTCCTTTTCGTGAACCATTTATTGTCATCCTCCTTTTTTACTATACTAACTTTCCTGTTTTCATATTAAAGCGCTTTCAAATAAGGTTCAACGAAAAGTAAATGTCATTTTGTCGCAAACGTTATTGTCATTTTTTAAAAAGATGGGGGAATACACCATCGTAACGAATTTATTTTGATTTTTCGGGTGGTGACAGGCATCGATTCTAATTATTTTTATTATCTATTTTTTTGTCTTGTTATTTATAGGTGTTTGGTTTTCCCGAAAAGCATCCAAATCGATCGATAATTATTTATTAGGCGGGCGCAGTATCGGACCAGCAGTGACAGCATTAACCATGCAAAGCACCTCGATGAGTGGCTATATGTTTATGGGAGGCCCTGCTTTAGCTTTTCAACAAGGATGGTATGCATTATGGTATGCAATTGGTGATGCCGGCGGCTCTATTATCAATCTATCGGTATTAGGAAAAAGAATGAGAAGGCTCTCAGAATTATTAGGTGCACTTTCCCCGATTGAATATCTTGAAAAAAGATTTGAAAGCCTAGCTATCCGCGTGGTAGGTTCTATCATATCAATCATTTTTTTAATGGCTTATGTTTTCGCACAATTTATCGCCTCAGGAAAAACATTAACGATGCTGACCGGTTTTCCATATGAGGTATGTCTAATTATAGGCGTAAGTGTGATTATTTTATATACCGTGTCTGGCGGATATTTAGCAGTCGTTTGGACCGATTTTTTTCAAGGAATTATCATGGTTTTGGGAGTTTTAGGAATTGGGATTATGGCTTTCTTCTCGGTAAATGGTTTATCTGGTCTAAATGCTGCCATTGCTGACATAGACCCAACTTATTTAAGTATTTGGGGAAAAGACTTAGTGTACTATGGACAATGGGGTGTGGTATTAGGTGCGATTCTTATCTATACTTCAGATTAGTATATTGTTCTAAATTGCAATTAGTTATATAATCGAAAGCTGACTAAGAGTTGCTGTACTTACCAATATATCTCTCTTTCCTGATGGTACTTAGTTTCTGAGTCTTTATTAGTATTCAAATTCCTTTAAACGTGGCAGCAATGTTTCAACAAACGAAATGAATTTCATTGCTACAAACTGAGGAAAATCAGGTTTAGACCATTCTTCAATCGGCGAAACAATTCGATAACTTAATCCTTTCCATGCTTGTTTACGATGGTCCAAATGGTCCCCGAGCTCAAGAACATTTCTTGGTGTTTTCAAATAAAATCTATCAAATCCAAATAAGCTAGCGATTTCCTTTTCATGTGCATCTACATAAGCTTTAAAATCTTCTTTGCGTTTTGTTGTATGACCTGTAGTAAAACTAAAATCAGGTACATATTGAATATCAATGATATTCATCTCACGTGGACGTGTATAAATGACAAATCTATCGCCAGATGAAGTGGGAGATTCAAACAATAAACGATGTTCATCCTTTTTTCGAATATCTAATCCGATGAAGTTTAGATTATATCCTCGTTTTACATAGTCCTTAAGCATGTATCTAATTCATTAAACAAGTTAGAAATGACTACACGCTCTTCGCCTTGAAAGCCAGGTTATGTCGGATTTTTCTTATAAGTGTTATGTGGAGTTAGAGTTTTCATTTTCCGTTCGAAAAGCTTGGGATTATTTTCGTTTTCTATAAAGAGTTGATTTGCTTTGTCATAATTAATAATTTTGTGTTCGTAACCAAGTTTATTCAAGACAGGTATAACGTCTTTTTTAAACTGAAACGCTGCCACCATAAAGCGGCCATTCTCTTTTACAAACGTAGCATATTTACTAATTTGATAGACAACTGCCTCTTCTGCTTCTAGCTTTATCATCGATGATTTTTTTATGCTTCATTGCCTGCTGTAATCGTACATCCAACTGTAAACGGCTTCCGAATATAATCAAATGCTCCTGCCTGTAACGCTTCTTGTAAAAGTTGTTCATTATCATATGCTGTCATCATTAAAACAGGAACATGACGAAAAATCGGGTGCTGCTTGATTAAACGGCAAAGCTCGATACCTGTCATTTTCGGCATCAGAATATCCGTCAAAATGATATCGACTTCGTTAGGAGTGGAGTGCTGCTTCCCTTTTTGACCCAATCCTAAATACTGTAACGCCTCTTCCACTTCAACAAACGTTGTTACATTTTTGTATCCTTTCATGTCGAGCATTTGTTTTATGAGTTTTATTGTGTTTTGGTGATCATCAATAACAACAATATTCATCGTAAAACGCCCTTTACTGCATAGTTCTTTCTTTATATGACAAATAAAATATACCATGTTTTCATATAAATATGCCTGAATTTTTTTAAATGCTTTACTTTACTACTTCTTGCAGTACAGCTTCTGTTACGCTTTGTAAATCTTCCACGCTAAGTTCAATTAGCACACCGATTTTGCCGCCGCTGACGACGATATGCTCAAATTGAGAAGCACTAGAATCAATAACGGTCGGATAAAGCTTTTTCATGCCTAGCGGCGAACACCCTCCGCGGATATAGCCTGTCAACTTTTTTATATCTGTCATCGGCACTAGCGCGATATTTTTCTCCCCCGTTATTTGCGCAGCTTTTTTCAAATCCAGTTCCGTTTCTACGGGGATGACAAACACATAAATGTTTCCGCTGTTTCCTTGTGTTACTAATGTTTTATATACGAATTGAAGGTCTTTCCCAATTTTTTGAGCAACAGATATGCCATCGATTTTTCCATCCTGACTGTCGTAAGTAATGACATTGTAAGGAATCATGTTCTTATCAAGGACACGCATCGCATTTGTTTTTACTTTTGCCATTTTTCTCCCTCCTGTTTTAGATAACCTCATGTACTGGTGATATATGAATCATACTTTATTCGGAGCCATTGCTTGAAAGTTTTGCTCCAACCGATTGGCATACAGGTTTCTGTTCATTGTTTCCTTGTATTTATAGGCTTTAATGAATATGCTTCTTCCTCTATGATTGAAGCTGCTGTCTTTTAAGACACACACATATTCCCTTATAATTTAAATCTTGCGAGAATTCATTCGGCTCGCATCAAAACCGCTAGATCTTATCTCGTAAAACAACCCTAAGACCGCCAATTGCGATCTCAGGGTTAATGATGCGATCTATAGTGCGTTCCTCCGACCGCCATTTCAAACTTTTCAACATTTTCACTTTGTGCCCAACAGAAACTTCTAAACCCTTCAGCGCCGTTAAACAATTTTGATTCCGGGTATGCGTAATTACATGCATTCATGTCCCGAATTCTTCTCTTCTCAAATATTTACCACTAAGTCACTTGCCAGTCAATGCAGGAAAATGCGGAACAACTTCTTCTCCTAATTCTTCAATCACTTCTTCAACAGGGCGTTGGCCATATTTTAAGTTGATAATCACATGGTTGACACCCGCGATTTTAAGACTTTCAATAAATTCAATAAGCGGATTACGCCCGATTCGGAATCCTAAATGAATAGGGACTGGCGGATGATTTGGATCCTCCGTCAAATCTACATATAGAGATTGACTAAATGATTTAAACTGCTCAGTATGAATTTGGCCCACATCCCCGAAATAAGGGGCATGTAACGGCACATCCCTGACGAACAATGCAGCAAAATTTAGCTCTTCTGCTCTTTTCATCTCCCGAATGCTGTCCTCGTATGATTCTATCGGAAAGAACAATCCGGGAATCAGAGCGTTTTCTTTAAACCGAGTCAATATCTTACATGTATGTTTACCAAACTAGTTCATCACAATTTCTTATCATCTATATTTATAAATATCCAGAATTATCGATATATAATATAAAAACGAAAGAGATTCAAGACCAAAATTGTAATGATGCTTCCGCTCTAAGCGGTAAGTGAGAATTTTGATCTATAAATCTCTAGATAACAATTCGAGCAATTTTTGGATGTTCTCCTCATCCCTTTTATAATAAGTCCATTGCCCAACTCGTTTTGCTTTTATCAATCCAGCATTTTGCAACATGGATAGGTAAAGAGACACGGTCGATTGCGACAATCCAACTTTTTTTTGAATGTCGCTCACACAAACTCCGTCTTTGTGTATATCCCCGTGTTGCGGTTTTGGAAAGTGGACTTCAGGATTTTTTAACCACTGTACAATCTGTAACCTCGTTTCATTGGACAAGGCTTTAAAAACTTCTAAAAGTTCCATTTCTACCTCCAAGTTTGTCAATTCAATCGTATTTTTATATTACATTACTGTACTTAAGTAAATCAACTAACATAAATTTAAACCGATTCCTTGATTAAAATAAGGTGTGCAGTTCATATACGAACAGGTTAGCACATCATCCCAAAATATACAATATCTTTTTTGTGTATGAGTCAAGTAACCAACCAATATGTTTCTTTCCTGTTGTCGGGTTGTAATATACCCATTGACTATTTTCCTGTACCCAACCTATTTCCCCTTGTTCTACTAAATGAACAGTCAGCAAAACATGTTTAGAAGGGAAAGATAACTCGAATTGCTGACCATCGTATTCAACGATATTAACTAAACCATAATCCAATCTGTATTCAGACTGTAACGCAAAATAGTATCCTGTTACATATTGATCACTACATGCACCTGTTGCGTGTGCCCGATTATCATAAGTATGAACCCCTTTAATAATAGTTAATTTGCAATAGCTGCTGATGCGTTGTAATTGTTGCCAAGAATCCTGAAAAAGCTAACGCTGCCGCCATTACACCTTCTTTCAATTTTTTGTCATATACTGCAATTAAAATCTCAAATAAAAGCCGGATTTTCCGCATTGCAGTATCAATGATAGAAATAGAAAAATAGCCGATTCATCCCGAGTGTCAGCAATCAGTTTTTCTCGGCTATTTTTCTATAACTATAACAACATGTTAATTTCCGGCATATATTTAACATTCCTCTCATAGCGTTAAAAGGATGAAAACGACAGATATAACAGCCAAAGTCACCATAATGTGATTCATACGGCGTGAATTTAGCGAAATACCTAATACTAAACGATTTTTGAATGTAACAATTGGTCAAAAAATGAAACTGACCCAAAAGCAAAGTGTCAGCCCTGCAACACAATATATAGGACATAACATTGAATAAACGAACTATATATTGTGAAATGCACGTGAGATTAGACACTTATGGGTCAGTCCCTTGACTATTACTTTCCTATTCTCAGAATGATATTGGCTCACAAACTTTGCTAGAGTGCTCTAGGTTAGTACGTTTTCCTCTTTCAATTGGGTGTTGGGTTTCTGCATCTCGCGGATTCCATATGCCACGCGTTTAATATTAAGCAAATGCTGAGGTCCAATATTGTCAGAAGTAATGTTATTACCAAAAGAACCGCATCCCAATGTCAAGGATGGCTGAATTGCCGTAGTGGCACCGATTCCGCCAAACGTCGTACCGGAATTTATAATAATACGTGCAACCGGTTTATCGATGGCGAACGCTTCGATGATCTTTTCGTCTTCAGCGTGAATTCCTAATGTGTGGCCCAGTCCACCCAATTCCAGCAGTTTTACGCAAACATCGCTTCCTTCATGCCAATCCTTCACGGTATAAAAGGCCAGAATCGGAGACAATTTTTCGATTGAGAATGGATATTCTTTGCCCACGTTCGTTTCTTCGGCAATGAGCAACTTCGTATCGGATGGAATCTCAAGTCCAGCCATTTCCGCAATCACTTGAGGCGATTTTCCAACGATCTTCGCATTTAACGCCCCGTTTACCATGATGATGGAAGCTACCTTTTGTTTTTCCTCCTCATTCAAAAAGTAAGTACCTTGCTCTTTGAACTCGGAAACGACCCGTTCTTTGATGGATTGATCAACGACAAGAGCTTGTTCGGAAGCACAGATTGTTCCGTTGTCAAAAGTCTTGCTTTCCATAATTTTCCGGACGGTAGTTGGAATATTGGCGCTTTCATGAATATAGATCGGTACGTTTCCAGGTCCTACGCCGTATGCCGGCTTTCCAGAACTGTAAGCCGCTTTCACCATACCAGGACCGCCTGTTGCGAGAATGACGTCGGTTAATTTATGTTTCATTAACTCATTCGTCGCAGGCAATGTCGGTTGTTTGATGCAAGAAATTAGACCCTTTGGAGCTCCAGCACGCTCTGCCGCTTCTTGCATGATTTTTGCCGCTTCCGCTGTGCATTTTGCCGCCGACGGATGCGGGCTAAAAACAATGGCATTTCTTGCCTTCACTGCAATCAATGCTTTAAAAATTGCTGTTGAAGTAGGATTTGTAGATGGAACGATTCCAGCGACGATCCCTACAGGATGAGCGACTTCCCATACGCGATTTTGTTCATCGCGACGAATTACCCCAACCGTTTTCATATCTTTGATAGCGTTGTAAACGTCATTGGCGGCGAACAAATTTTTTACCACCTTATCAGGAACATTGCCAAAACCAGTCTCTTCTACTGCCATAACCGCCAATCGTTCCGCTTCCTCTCTTGCCGCATTCACCATGCTCTCAACAATCTGGTCAATCTGGCTTTGCGTCATCTTTTGGAGGATTTTTTGCGCTGATTTAGCTTGTTCAAGGTAGTCTCTTACTTCCTGGATGGATTGCAAATCAATATCACGTATCACGTTTGATTACCACCTTTCTAACTGATAGTTGTTTGATCCTACACAAGTTTCTATAACTGAATAGAACGATTTCGCTATGACATCGGATGATTATTCTGCTAACTTCAGAAAGATCAGCTATTACGCTCTTTTTTTGGAATACTTCAGCTAACACTTGTCAGCTTTGAAAGCGATTATTTATTTGTCGCTCTAGGGTGACCGCTTCGAGAATTGCGGCTGCAATCCCGAGTATTCCCTAGACGATACTCCACGCAAGGCTTACTTTCTTGACGTAACAGCAGCAGTTTCATCTGTTGCGTTTTTATCATCGCCTTCCGCATGCTTAATGTAACCGCTTAAGAACATCGTTATCCGCTTCGTTGAAATGTAGATTCTCCCAAAAAAATCTCCGTTTTGCCATCGTAAACCTAGAGAAAAGGAAACAATAAACTGGAGAACAACGAGGAACGGAATATCGTTGCTGAGATTTAAGCAAACTGAACGTGTTGCAAAACTTATATATAGGGGGATAATACAAGGGGAAAAACTCCATAACCTTATTTTTTTAAATGATGGAGGGCGTTCTTCCTATGATCGCCCCTTCAGCTCTCTATTTCTCTCATGGCGGCCTATCCTTCCAATGTCTTACAGAGTCATTTGCTCCTACACTCCTTCGTTCAACCTATCCATAAGAGGGAGGTCGGACATGCTTCTCTGCTGGTTCTTAACCCGGGCGGTGACAGGCACTAAGTCGGAAAAAGAACCCGTATCATTGTATATTAGGCAATGATACAGGTTCTAAAGGTCAATAATGGATGGAGTTTTTGAATAAAAGAAAACTTAGTCGTTGGAAATAATGACTTTTAATGCTTTTTCTTTTGCAGCGTTGCCAAATACCTCATACGCTTTCATAATGTCTGCAAAAGCAAAGCGATGTGTAATTAATTGTTCCGGTTTTATTTTTTTAGGACACTTAATTGATGGAACTCAAGCAGAGTATGTAAGAATTCCATACGCAGACAACAGCCTTTATCCAATTCCGGAAGGCGTAGATGAAGAAGCTCTCGTTATGCTTAGTGACATTCTTCCGACAGGATTTGAAATTGGTGTGTTAAACGGTAAAGTTCAACCTGGACAAACAGTCGCAATTATCGGAGCTGGTCCCGTAGGCATGGCGGCGCTATTAACAGCTCAGTTTTATTCACCTGCAGAGATTATTATGGTTGATTTAGACGATAACCGTTTAGAAGTTGCCAAAAAATTAGGTGCAAATCTAAAAACGAATATGGAGGAGAAAAAATGGCAAAAATATTAGGGAACTAGTAATGGAAAAGCGAAATCCTTATATAGACGATTTTTGAATGTAATCATTGCTCATAAATATAAAAAACCCAGCTTATCGCTGGGTTTGTAGTGTAATTATTGTTTTCCTTCTTTCTTACTTAGTTAGTACAGCTTCTTTGCTTACATCTTGTTGTGGCATCTCGCGAACTCCAAATGCAACACGTTTAATGTTGAACAAATGAGTTACTGTAACGTTGTCAGATGTAACGTTGTTACCGATTGCACCGCATCCAAGTGTCAAGGATGGTTTTACATTCACTGTAGCACCAATTGCACCAAATGTTGTACCAGCATTTACAATAATACGTCCTGTTGGTTTATCGATTGTATACGCTTCGATCACTTTTTCGTCTTCAGCGTGAATTCCAACTGTGTGACCGAGTCCTCCCACTTCAAGCAGTTTTTGTGCAAGCTCGCTTGCTTCTTCCCTATCTTTCACTGTATAGAATGCTAGAATTGGAGACAATTTTTCAATGGAGAATGGATATTCTTTACCCACTCCTGTTTCTTCAGCAACAAGCACCTTCACGTTGGACGGAACCTCAATTCCAGCCATTTCCGCAATTACTTGAGGCGCTTTTCCAACGATCTTCGCATTTAACGCGCCGTTTACCATAATGATGGATGCCACTTTTTGTTTTTCATCTTCATTCAAGAAGTAAGCGCCTTGTTGTTTTAACTCAGCAACAACTTTTTCTTTAATAGACCCATCAACTAAAAGAGCTTGTTCGGAAGCACAGATTGTTCCATAGTCAAAAGTTTTACTTTGGATGATTAGTTGAACAGCTTTTGCGATATTGGCACTTTCATGGATATAGACTGGTACGTTTCCAGGTCCTACTCCGTATGCAGGCTTTCCAGAACTGTAAGCCGCTTTCACCAAACCAGGACCTCCCGTTGCTAGAATGACGTCTGTCAATTTATGTTTCATTAACTCGTTTGTTGCAGCCATTGTTGGTTGCGTGATGCAAGAAATCAACCCCTTTGGAGCCCCTGCGCGCTCTGCTGCTTCTTGCACGATTCTTGCTGCTTCCGCCGTACATTTTGCAGCAGCCGGATGAGGGCTGAAAATAATGGCATTTCTTGCTTTGACGGCGATTAACGCTTTAAAGATGGCTGTTGAAGTAGGATTGGTGGATGGGACGATTCCTGCAACGATCCCTACAGGTTGAGCAACTTCCCATACGCGATTTTCTTCATCGCGACGAATTACCCCAACCGTTTTCACATCTTTGATAGAGTTGTAAACGTCATTAGCAGCGAAAAGATTTTTCACCGTCTTATCCTTAACATTACCAAAACCAGTCTCTTCTACTGCCATAGCTGCTAAGCGTTCCGCTTCTTGTTTTGCCGCATTTGCCATGCTTTCAACAATCCGGTCGATTTCACTTTGTGTCATCTTTGCGATGATTTTTTGTGCTTCTTTCGCTTGTTCAAGGTAGTCTCTTACTTCTTGGATGGATTGTAAATCAATATCACGGATCATGTTTGATTGTCTCCTCTCTGTTTGATTCTTATCTTTATAGGCTTCTACTTTAACTGATAGAATAATTTCGTCATGACATCGGATGATTGTTCTTCCTTGATGTCATGTTCATACCAGCAGCAGTTTTATCATCACCTCCTTCACATATATGTAAGCGCTTAAAAATATGACCAATTCGAGCCGAGTGATAAATCATTCTTTCCGTTTGTTTCTCCCTATTTACTGCTTGTTGTAATGTTCTGATGACTCCCCGGAATGCTGCCCTCGTATGATTCTATAGGAAAGAACAACCCGAGGGTCAGATGGTTTTCTTTAAACATGCGGGAATATCCTTTATGCTTATCAAATCGGTTCATCATCACTCCTCAATACCTTATATTTATAAATATCCAGAATCATCTATATAATAACATAAAAAAATATAAATATCTAGAATTATAGATACCCGTGGTGCTAGTTGAACTTTAACGCTCAACTAGCCTAAGAATCACGAGTGAATAAGCGAGTAAAATGCCATCCAAAGCTGATTCAAATCCAGAAACAGAGTTGGCTCAAATCTCCTTGATCCGGTACTGATCAATAAGAACTGAAAACACGGTTTCAATGACTTTGCGCTTTCGTTTCATCCACCGTTTCCATGCTTTCGATTGGTGGATCTTCTGGTTTTTCAAACGGGCGTCCCAAAAGCGATCTTGTATTCATCATACAGCTTCTTTTGCAAGTCTTGGCTCACATATCCTTTGTCACCAAGTGCGTACAGATGAGGAAGTTGGGTCATCACGGTTTCTGCAGCTGTCCGGTCGTGGTAGGATGCTTCGGTGACGACATATCCCATCGGAAGCGCTTGGTCGGTGATCTGAAGATGAAGCTTCAACCCATAGTAAGCCATCTTTTGGGATGCACAATACCCAATATCGGCGATTCCTTGAAACCGTTTGACACGATACATTCGTGCGTGGTAGCAGAGTTCAATGGGTAAGCTGTCCACTACTGCATAAGCATGATGTTGTCCGCGTTTGGCTAGTTGATGTCGTATCCATTTGATGGCAAAGCCAAGATCTCGACAGCGACGGTTATATCGAGAGCGTTCAGGAAATAAATCTTTCGAAAATAAGTTTCCAATCACAAATCGGTGCCAAGCTCGTTCGGATGTAAAACCTAACAACTTTCCAAGAACATGGACGGCGATGATGACCTCATCTTCTTGCTTCAAAAAATGGCGATTTCGGCGTTGAAAATACATCTGAATCAAAGACAATTGTCCAGATACAAAGAAAAGAACAAAATCGCTACATATTGTTTTTGAATTTTCGCTTCGTCTGTTGTAAAATGAAAATGCTCTTACATGGGATTTCTCCTTTAGAATGTTTGGTAGCACTTTCATTTTAAAGGAGATCCTTCATGCAAGGGCTATTTTTATGCTCTTCTCATTTTATCTAGCACCACGGGTATATCCCTCAATTGAGAACTGAATTAACTACCTTTCTTTCCTTGGATATTTAAAATGTTTATTATATTTTTTTAACCCCATATTACTTCTTCCTCCATTTATGGATTGTAGGAATCTGAGGTTTTCTGTCAGGTATCTCTATCTTACAACAAGAAGTAAGCTGGGGGCTTTTTTTTATGTCAAGAAAAACCTTTCGACATTATTATCTTATACACCAGGCATCGATCCCAGTTATGAAACACCAGGCTAAGGGGCTCTCACTTTTAAGCCAAAAACTTGAGGAGAATTTTTCGTTAAACTATAGTTTTACCAAAGTTTGAGGCAGGAAATAAAAAGTAATATAATGAAAGAAAATGGCCAGGATTGCGGCAAAGAAAAGAGGGACGGTGTTGACTGAACAGATCGAGCCAATCATTATTGAAGTGTTGACCGAAACGGTGTCCCCATATTTGATTTATTTGTTTGGATCAACGGTTGCAGGACATGTTCATCAAGACAGCGACATTGATATCGCTTTTCTCAGCGACCAAAAACAATTGGATCATTATGAACGATTTATGGTTGCGCAAGAATTGGCATCAAGACTGCACCGGGACGTCGATCTTGTGGACCTCAAACAAGCAAGCACTGTGTTTCAGGCGCAAGTGGTCAGTAACGGCAAAGTCATCTATTGTCCAAATGAACAGAAAAAAGCAGAATATGAATGGAGAGCCTTGAAGATGTACGCAAAATTGAATGAAGAACGCACGGAAATCTTGCGAAACATTAATGAAAGCGGGTCGGTTTATGAAAAATGATGTCATTTTAAATAAAATTAGCGTGATCGAGCGGTGCATAAAGCGCATTCACGAAGAATATGAGAACAACCCGAACCAATTTAGAATACTACACGAAGCAAGACTCCATTATCTTAAATCTCCAACGAGCATGTGAAGCAAGCATCGACCTGGCGATGAACATGGTCGCACAGAAAAAGCTAGGCCTCCCCCAAAACAGTCGAGACGCTTTTTCTCTTTTAGAAAAGCACGGCATCATCACTCCTTTTCTTTCACAAAAAATGAAAGCGATGGTCGGATTTAGAAATATCGCCATTCACGACTACCAGGAGATTAATTTGACAATTTTGCAAAAAATACTTGATCACCATCTAATCGACTTTACCGAGTTCACGAAAGCGATTCTTTTTTATGAACAGTAAAGCGGACGGTGCAGATGGGCGCCGTCCGAGCATGTTATTTAAGCAAAGACTTAATTCAAGATAGGGACTTCTCATAAATCATTATTCCATCTCGCTCAATTTGCCGTTGGATTGCCTTATTCAGCGAATTGAAAGACAGCACATCACACGAATAAATGCCGACAATGTTGTCAATCTTATTCATGATTTTCCCTTTTTGTTTCCCGTATAATTAATGTACAAATCAATACCGTCTCTTTTGGAAGCTCGGTGTTTTCATATTGCACATCGACAATCCGATGGCCGCCCGTGTGGTTTAAAATCCCGTTCAAAAACGCGATCGTAATTCGCTTTCGGCTTGGGTGGCCGAACAGCTACTTAAACATAAAATCCATTTTCAAATCGAGGTATTCTTCTGTCATTGGAGACCATCCTTTCGGGGAAATTTTTGAGAGGAGATAGGTGGATACGATTTTATTAAAGCGGAATGAAGGGGGAAAAACCAAGTATTCAAACAGAATTTTCTGAATAAAGACAAGAAGAGAGCCGAGTGATTTTTTGGAATTACGGACTCTCTTTTTCTGATATTCTAACAATCTTCGACACACTTCGGGGTGTGCCAGGCACCGATTATTTTTCGGCGTACTCTTTTTGCACTTCGTGTTTTTGTTTAATTTTCTCAACAGTTGTATGTAAACAGCGTATGTGTGTTGTTACTTCACATAAATACGTTGTAATAGAGGGAAAAAATTAAGGGTCCAAACAGAATTTTCCGACAAATAAGAAAGAGAACCCGTCATGGCTCTCTGTTTCTAGCAATCTTCGACAAAACTATGGGTATGATATGCACTGTTTAGCTACCATCTTCGTCTTGTTCGGAGTTATTCTGCTTCTTTACTTTTAAATTTTATCGGTTCTAACCCTTTTAAAATTCTGAAACGATAATTATACTCTAGTTGTTTAAAATCCGTTCTTTGTTGTTCGAATGTTCTAGTCTTAGTATTTATGACTTGAGGGCTTGGATGATAGAGCGGATAGACAAATCGGCCATTCCATTTTGAAAATGTAGCTACATCTTTATTTAATACCAATTGGTGTGGTTCAATTTCCTTTAATGCTTCTAAGGCGGTTTTACCTAATGTGACAATCACTTTAGGGTTTACTAATTCTATGATTCTAGCAAGATATGAATGACAATTCTTTATTTCCTGTTTGCTTGGTTTTCTGACTATTCCTTTCTCATCAGTTGGGCAGCACAGAACAGCATTGGTTATATAAATATCCGACCGTATCCATCTTGTTGCGGATAAAAGTTTCTCAAAATTATCACCTGTAGCATCTCCATGTAAAGGGATTCGAGTAAGGTTGGCACCCCTTGAGCCAGGAGCTTCAGCAATAAACATGACGTCGGCATCAAGATTTCCATTCTCATAACCTAAAACAGCTTTTTCATGTTTCATCGCTTCACAAATTATACAGTTTTTTGCTTGGTCAATTAATTTGTTGTACTCTATTTCTTTATCAGTATTAGTTATGAATATCTCTCTTCCTTTAATAGTTAATTGAGCAAATCCTTCATAAATAAAAAAATAAATCTCAATAATTACATTATCCTTGTTTTTAAATTCGTTAATTATTTCAACTCCTTCACAAGGGATTTTTACACTTAATCCTCGTTCATCAGAAATTTTTATGTAAAAATCAAACTGGGAAGCTTCATCTGTTATCGTGATCTTTAGATTTTGTCCTCTCATATCAATACAATCTTCCCAACCATTATTATAATGCGTCATTAATCTTATTTCATAAGGTATAACAGTGTCGGCTATTTGTTTGAACCTTTCAAAATATTCACTACTACAAGTCATGATCAGATAGAAACTCCTTTCAGTATATTATTATTTTTTGAGCTCTCCTAATCGTAGAAGGGCTCATATTACACATAAATATACCGCCAAATTATGCACTCCTAAATAACCAAACACACCTCGCATACTATATGAGTTCAGATTGAAAAATCGACAAAAATTAGACAAAGGAACAGTCTAAATGCTTTGTATATATATGTCGAAAAATCAATCTTCAGTTATATAGTCCATACTCATCAACTGATTTACCGCATTTTTTACGCTTTTTCGCCCCCATCATTATCTTTGTTGTCGTTTTCATTCTTCTCTTCCATCACATCTTTATGGAACTCATAATCAGAATTAGTAGAAAGATCTAGACCCTCTCTACTTACTAGTTTCCAATCTACAGTTCGTTGTAATTTTTTAGGATTCTCCATAATTTCCCTCTATTTACTATGTAGTCTATACTCTCCCCTACAACCATACTTCTTGGCCAGTTTGCAGACATTTGATCACATAAGTAAAATTTGATCACATCTTAAGATAATGACTTTTTATATGCATTTATACATATACGTATACGTTTTGTAATACGTTCATCTAATTTTAAAACTCCCAAATAACTGAACGTTCCGGTACATCTTTTCCTTCTTCAACAACATAAAAAATATCTACCTCACACCCATACAATGACTTCAGCACAGCTAATCCCCTTATTTGCGCCTCATTTAAACGATCGTTCGTATCCATTCTCTTCACTTCTGCAAACCGCACTTCAGAAAAGTCAGGACGATAAATCATCAAATCAGGTTCTTGAACGTGAACATAAGGAGAAAAAAGGCGATAAAACTGCCGTCCTTGTTCATATCGCTCATCTCCAAAATGTTTTCGAAACACTTCTTCAGCAACAGGATATTTACCTTGCCGATTGTCACCGAACCCTTTTGTTCCAGGCAGTTTTCTACAATAAGAATCTTTGCAATTCTCTCTTTCACCGTTTCTCCACTTGTCTAACTCCTCCGAGCGAAACGTTACAACTCGAACGGGAATTTTTATTTTGATACCCACTTAGTTTTCCTCTCTATCTAACTGATCTACTGTTCTCTCAGTATCAGCAATATATGGCTAGAAACTGATTCTACATAAAATCCCAAAGATTGCATGAAAACTTGACTTTACCTTTATCTACAATAGCTTTCACCCTATTTCTTGATTATTCTGCCATTTGAAGGAAATTTTTTATTAATACTGGTGGTCGTTCACCATCGGCTTCAAAAATCATCTCACCATGATGGATGGTACCTATATCACCCAAATAGCTTTCAACTCTTACTTCCTCAAGTTTCAGCTTATAAAATTTATTTTCTAAGTAAACCAAATCCTCAATCGCATGTCCATTAAGTTTCGGAGCAGAAATCGACGAAATCCATGAAGATATTAATCCAACTCTTTCGATCCATGCCTCAAGTGCGGTTGAACCTCGTGTTTGTTCGAATCTGTTTAAAATGACCGGATAAGAAATGGAATACCAATAAGTTTTGTCTTTGCTATTACAAACACCGCTTTCTTTCTTCTTTCGGTAGCTGTCTATAACATGAATGACATTACTAGAATCAAGATAATATCTCAACGATTGCAATGACTGACTATATAAATCCATCAATTTATCCTCCCAACCCTACTGAATCTTCCACTAAAAATACTGCACATTAGATGTGTATTTATATATGTTATTTCAGACAAGCTACCTTTGACTTTTATATCCTTCGTATTTTGGTTTAAATTTTAGATGCAAAAATGCCTCAATTAGATTTAGTACAAAGATTCCTAACGATGCATCTATAATAAAGTCAATTCTTCTTATATTCTGTTTAATCCAATCCCCAACAATATCCTCAGTTAGATTAAAACATTTAAAGTCTGGATCATTCAAAATGGATTTCGCTAAATTTCTTTGGGAACTTGTTGGAACATAATGCTGGCGTCTAAACCTTGCATTACTATTCGGGCCAACCTTTCCAATTTTTAAAAATTCATCCTTATAAACAAAGGAGTAAATCCCCATTTTACCACGTGGCAAACCAGCTGGCTTATGTGGAACTCCTCTGTCCAATATTTGTATTTGATCCTCGGAAAGACGGTTCCTGTTAATCTAACCACTGATAGTAACTGTGCTTTTAATTCTTTCATTTGATAACTCTCCAAAACTTTTCACTGTTTTGCTGCACCGTTCCAACAACTACCATAAATCCGATCATGAACCCCTTCCTTTCGTAAGAACTGGATCATGCCTCGCTCTGCTAAATAATCAAGGAACATGCAAACATCTCCATATATTTTATATCTCCCTGTTAAAAAAGTTTCACTTGGAGCACCGTATTCGTATACTAAATACACACTAAGCTCTTTAGCTGAAATGACGCTTACTGATTGCACATAATCAAAAATGGCTTTTTGCAATGATTCGTCAAGTAATGGTAACATTTCCTGTTCGCTGCTGTTTAATTTTTGAAAAGAGGGTTTTCTTGCTGCCTGTGTGGGAGTGTATGAAGATGTAACCAAGTGTTGCTGTTCACCAGTAATACTTTCTTTTTTGGCCTGCTCTTTCTTTTCCAATACTTTTTGTTTGACGATTTCTTTAAAAAACTCCCGATTTTTTTCCTCATATTCCGGGTCGCTTAATTGAATCGTTTGTTTTGTGAGAAGTGCTTTTGACATACTCATTTGATAACCTTCATTTAGCGCAAAAGCTCGAAACGGATATTTCATTTCATCGACAATAAAACGATGAACAGTAAAAACGATTTCTGTTTCTGTGGAGTGTACATAATATAAACTGCGAACATCAAATGATTGCGGGGACTTACGATGGTGATAATTAAACAACTTAAACAGCGGCTCTTCAATTGGCAAATGGTTTAATACATTCTCCCATTTCCAATCCTCTTCCGTTTTTATAGCAATATCCAACTCTGCTTCCCATAAATGAATGACGTGATGATTCATATCTACAGACATTTCCGCATCTTCAACAAACCATATCGTCTGCATTCCTTTATTTTGATAGTAACGATTACGATTTCGTATTTGTCTAACGAGTTTCTCATCTTTATTAGCTGTTACATTAGTTAGAATAGTAATGGCTATTTCTTCATCTGTATTTTTCACAATAATATCTGGGTAATAACGCCATTTTTCTTTTCCTTTCGCGATATACCCATAGTCTACTTGCATATTTTCATTGGTTTTCTCTTGACCTTTTAGTTCATTGTATATAATTTCCTTCATAACAGAATGTGATTTAGACTCGCGTTTGACTTGCTGATGATAGGTTTCACTCGCCTCAGAAATTTCACAGGAACGGGAATGACGGTGTGAAAAATGTTCCTCTCGAATATTGCCAGATTTCAAAATCAATGTATCATTGCAATAAGGACATTGAAATGCGCCTTTATCGGCTCTCTTTTTAAGTCTGTCTAATTCAGCTTTTCTATCCTCTACTGTATCAAGGTAAGTTTTTAGATGAAAAAACTTACCTTCATATAAAGCTTCTTGCAAATGGCTTCTCTCCCCTCATCTTGAAACTGATAATTTTTAACAATACTAAAAGATTTCTCTTTTCATCATAGCTAAATTTGATGAAAAATGTTGTCGAAATGTGTTAAAAAACAAAAAACAGAAGCGTCGATAGCTTCTGTCATAAACAACTTATTATCTCAGGCGGCATAAATTAATCCATCTCTCTCTTTGTTTTTATGAAATTCATATTTGTTCCAATCTCAACCTTTGAATTTCTCTTGTTACATTTTTACTTTCCCCACTCATAAGCTAGACCATAATCAGGCGGTCGAGAAACCAGTTCTTTACTAACTTGATCAGATGGTGCTTTTTGAGCATCCGCTATCAGTTTTAATGGTAACTCGATTGTAACCGCAGCATTTACGTGATTACCTATATTCTTATAAACATTCCTTTTATAACGTTTACGAAATGGCACAAAAGCATGAGATCCGCCATAGTTCCCCATATTACAAACAATTACATTACAATACAAGATTCGGTGCAATGAATCAGATAGTGAATGAAAATAATCAATATCTTTATTGTAAGCAACGATAAACAAAGTCTGTATCTTGGTTTGGAGTAGCCTTTGAATAGGTAAGTTTAAGTAATCTACGCAAATTAGAACCGCCCAATTTCCTAATTTTTCACTTTTAAAAAGATATATTCGATTACCATGTTGAAACTTATAGCCTGCTTTACCTAAAAATTCTTTTTCGGCGGGGGCTGGAAACAGTTTAGGTATTTTTATGATAGTTGCTCTTTCATTGAAAGTCTGGCCATTTTTATTAAGTGTACTCGGAATTGCCACCAAAGCCTGATTTTCAATCATCTTTCTTCCATTTATAGAGCCCTTATATACCCATTCAAGTCCCCCAATTATAACAATTTTAGAACTTTCACATTCGTTCATTATATGTTTATAAACATATTCATTTGGAATAAATAATTCGGGAAACACAAGAAAGTCAGCCCCATCTTGTTTTGCAATACGAACTCCCTTATAAAATTTATCTAGTTGGTTTTCTGGTCTCAAATATTTCATTCCATTGTCATGATCAAATAATTTTGAAAACTCTTCTTTTGTTTTACTTCCATCTGTGTATTGAGCAATCGTAACTTTAATTGTATCTTTCAAACTCCTTCACCATCTCTCGCGATCACATCAACATCGATTTCAATTACTTCAATAAGCCCATTTTTCCAATATAATAAATTTTTTTCTGATTCCTCTAAATAGGTTTCTATTATCCGCTGATAAGATTTACGACCATCAATTGGTTTATCCCCCAATTTTCTATAAGGTAGATTTGATTGATCGTATACATCGTAGTAACTTTCATAAAATTTTCTGTGATAGTTTAGTGTATTGACCAACAAAGATGCTATAGTTGTCGATGGGAAATTTGCTTGGTTAAAATACGTCTGTAAATCTTTCCAACTATAAATATAAAATGGTTTTAAATAACTCGAGTCAATTGCATTGCCTTTTAACATCGAAAATAATGTCATAGAAATTATGTAATTTTCCCCTTGATTTTCTGTTTCTTCATTTGAATAATCGCTAGTAATAATATCATAAGCGGGATAGTGATATAATTTATTAAACTCTTGGTTTATAAATGTCACGTCAACTACAAATTTCTCATTCAAAATCTCTATATCCTTCCTGCTATTGCTACACCGTTCCCATTGTCTGAATTTTTTCCAGTTTTCAATTGTAACCCCTTTTGTTAAAAGGTAAATAGGATTTTTTATTTTTCCTGTTTTTTCGTTTTCTTTTTTTTCATTTTCCTTTTTCTCATCAAAAAATATTCGTTTTAATATCGTTACAATTTCATACTCAGATAATGAACGCAAGTAGTTTGCAGCGTCATTATAGTTTGTGTTATTGATATAAAATATCCAGTCATGCAATGGGATTAAAGCTTTGGAATTTTTCTCTTTATCATTGAAATCAGATACAAAATCCGGCATTTTAATTGCCAATGAACCATCAATAGCCATGTTAGCTTGAATCAAGCTGAAATTACGAAAACGATCTAGTAGATAATGTAAAAATGCGTTATCAGATATAGAACTTTTTTCTAAACTCTTGTTAATCCAATTAAAGAAAACAGCTGCGTCTTTTGGTTTCTGGAAATAGAATTTAATTAATTTATTTAGTATGGATAAAACATCTATCATAACTTTTTTGGATAAGTCATTTAGTTCAATTGGATATTTCGCAATAAAATCGAGGCCTTTTTCAGGTATTTTAGCCGAATCAATCTTTGCCCAACTGATCCATATTTGATATTTATAAATTAATTTATCGAATTGTAAAGAGCTGTCTTGTTCTTTTTTAATATCACTGATTAAATCCCAAATCGACTGATACCACATTTCTTCAAATACGGAAAATTCCAATTTATGATTTTTGTGATTGTAATAAAGTCCTTTATAAAATAACTTGCTCAAATAATAGAGGATATCGTCCGATATATTGGCCATTTGATGAATTGAACTGTTTTCCTTTTCTTTCTCTATTAAATGATAGTAAAAATCATTACTTAATAAATAAATCTTTCGCAAATACTCTAATGATGAATAAACTGTACTGAATGCTTTATAATAATCGATATTTAACTTAGGATTGGTTCTGATTTGACATATACTAAAACACCAATAAATGGAATATTTCTCGAACCAAAGGATTTCCTGTGAATCATACCATGTTTGAACTGCATCATTAATAATATTTCGTAATCTTCCCCTGTATGAAATAGATATGTGTCTCCACTCATTTGAAATTGTAAGAAGCACCTTTGTTCTTATGAAAGGTCCGTAAAACAACCCCAAATTTTCCTGAGTATTGAAACTTAGAGACTGTAAAAAATCTTCTAAAGCCTTAAAATGAGATTTACTGTTATTTCCCTTTATAATACAGTCAATTAAATAAAGGGTATAAATTTCATAAAGTGACAGCTTATATGGATATCTCTTAAAAGCTCTTTGCAGAGATATATCTGGTGAATATTTTTCAATATTCAAAGCCCTATTTAATGCTTCTTTTAATCCATTTTTTATTCTCCATGATGCAAAAGCGACTTTTGTTTCATCTTTTATCTCATTTGAATCAAACTGTACATCCAATAAGTGTAACATTTCATAAATAAATTCTTCTAACTCTTCATTGTCCATAGACTGCAACTGCATTTCTGATACTTGGGACAACTTTTCTATCATCGCTGTAGAACCAGGTAAAATATCATTTTTTGTAATCTTAATAGGCTCTTGCTTGAACTTTTCATATTCATTCTTTATTGCTTTGAGTACATCGCTTTTAATATCTTTTTGCTGTGGAGATAAGTGGTTTTGAATTTTCTTATTTATCATTTCTAGAATTTCTGCTTCATTAGCAGGTAACGTTTTTTCTTCAGAAAGATTTAAACCAATATTATTAAGGCATTCTCTTATTTTTTTAATGACTTCTGAGATAAATTTATCATTTGAAGAAATAACCGTAATATCGTCTGTATAACGAAAAATATAAGTTTCTATTTTTTCTTCTAGTGCACTTGTTTCGATAAATTTTTTAATTTCATTATCCAAATATTCAGTCAATACACAGTTAGATAAAAATCCTGATGAAATTAAATCTAAAGGTAGAGTATTGTTTAAATACTCTGTTAGTTTTTCAAGAGCATTTTCTTCATTCAAGTCATCTTTTTTATTTCTCATTATTTTTTCGGCATATTGCAGGAAATAGGATTTCTCTGCTTGCTTATATCCTTTTAATACTTCAATATCTGGACATTCAAATTTATAATTTAACAAATCCGATAATAGTTGTATCCAACCTTCCTTGCTTTTTAAAACTCCATTTTCCACAAGAGTGGTCAATCGTTTTTTGAACATTTCTATAATATACTCTTTATTTAATGTGGGATAAAATTCTTGAATATCGGCTTTTCCTTGATATGCTACCCCATGTTTTTCAATAATTTTTAAAAAAGCTTGTTTCAATTGACTGTTTAATTGTCTAAGACCCCATTGATAACTTTCATACAGACTGGACCCATTATAGTGAATATATCCCCGCTGAAATTCCTTTTTTTCATAATCATATTGATGGATTCTCTTCAAGCGGTTATTAAAACTCCATGGTACCATCCATTCTAACGATTGTCTTTTTCCTTTATCTTCTAGAGAGATTAACTCCTTCATAGAAGGATTAGTATCAAACCATTCCGATAATGCTAAAACAACTGTAGCCCATGCTACTTGATCCCGAAACTTAAATAAAGCTTTTGGCCGTAGTCGCGGATTTCGATCCTCATCCCATGATTTTGGATACCAATAAAGAATAGCTTGTTGTAATTTATAACGATCAAACTCACTTATTGAACCTTCCTCATTATATTTTTTAAAATCTTCCTGTATTGATTTAATATTTTGGTCAAGGTCACGCTCAAAATTCTCCAAATCTAAATAGTCACAAAAACTAGTTTCTCTTAACACATAATGTCTTGCTTTTTTATATCCGAAATAAAAATAGCTTAATGGTATTTCACTAGGAGTAAATAGTTTCAATGTGATCACCTTTTTATACTTTTTGAATTTTAACTACATTCTATGTTTTTCACTAAAGCAACAAATGCTATTAGTTACAATATTCGCTATAAAATGACAAAATTCCTGCAACTCAATTATTTTGTTCAAAAAGTTAGTTTTATATAAGGAATTCGTTCAATATATAAAACTCATAAAGACAACTCAGTAGTAACTTAAGCCAGAACTACAGATCACAAGTCAAATATAAAGAGTATATCGACAGAATCCATATAATTAACTCCTTTATTTTTAACAATATTAACAATAATCATTAATTTTTGTAAAATTGTAGTAAATATTAAGTGATTGGAGGAAGTAAAATATGAGCTCATTCAAGATTGACATTTCAAAGTTGATCAATGAAGGACAAGAAATAGCAAGTAATCAAAATGAACTTCATACATTTCGTCAATATGATGATTTATTTATCTCTACTAAGCAAGATGAAAAAGATGGTTGGCGAGATCCGTTTCAAAGAGATTATGCCCGTGTTCTTCATTCTTCTTCATTCCGAAGATTACAAGGAAAGATGCAACTTCTTGGCACTCAAATTAGTGATTACTATCGTACTCGTCTTACTCATTCACTTGAAGTGAGCCAAATTGGGACAACCATTTCTAGAAAAATAGAACATGAAGGTGTCAAAGTAAACTCGGCATTGGTTGCAATGGCATGCTTAGCTCATGATATAGGCAATCCACCGTTCGGCCATTATGCAGAAAAAGAGTTAAATAAATTAATGAAAGACGATGGTGGATTTGAAGGAAATGCACAAACACTTCGTATTCTTTGCAAATTAGAAAAGAAAAGTTCACACTACGATGGACTCAATTTAACAAAAGCCGCTTTATACTCAGTCGTTAAATATGGAGTTTATAACACAACAGATGAGCAAATTGAACAACAAAAATTTCTTTATGGAGAAAATAAGCAGAATTTAGAAGATAATGGAGAAATGAAAGTTCAAACAATTGAAGCACAAATAATGGAACTTGCAGATGACATCGCATATTCCAGTCATGACCTTGAAGATGGATTGAAATCAGGAATTTTATCAATAAATGCTGTATTAGGGCAACTTGAAAGTGAAGAATTAAGAAGGGAGTTCCAAGAATTATTGCAACAAGCATATAAAAACTGCGGTGAGACGTTCGGTGATGCTGCATTTAAATCGATTACTTCAACATTAATCGATACATTTATAAAAGACATTGGTGTAGTCGAGTTAACTGAAAAACAACGCCAAAAGAAAGGAACCTCTTTTAAATATGGATTAGGTTTACGAACAAAAGAAAAGTTAATGGATGGATTAAAAAATGCTGTGAGGAACATTCTTATCGAAAAACCAAGTGTAGCATTGTATGAAATAAGAGGAGCACAGATGGTCAATCACTTATTTGAGCTTTTAAACGATGATAAATATGAAAGACTACTTCCGCCTGAATATCGAACGTTAATTCGAAAAGGTGAACCAAAAAAGCGTGTTGTATGTGATTACATCGCTGGGATGACAGATCACTATGCTGATCAACTTTACAAGCAATATTTTGGAGAGTTAAATTTACAATAAACAATCAGGATGAATTAAGCTCACTTCGCGCGGTGACAGTCACTTTTGAATGAAGTTAAATATGAAAGATGCCTTACTTTGGCATCTTTCATATCTTACTTAATTATTACTATTAATAAGCAAAGACTTAATTGCTTTTGCAATGACTCTTGACATAATAGGGGGAACAGCATTTCCTACTTGTACAAATTGCGCTGTTCTAGGCCCTTCGAATTTATAATTATCTGGAAATCCTTGAATTCTTGCTGCTTCTCGTACAGTCAACGATCGTGCTTGCTCAATATCCGGGTGAACATTATAATGCCCATCTTTAGCAATATGGGCTACGATAGTATGAGGCATTGCATTCCAATTATGCACTTTAAACCGATCCAAAAAAGATTCTTGATTTCGATGAGTTTTTAGATTTTCAGGTAATTCATTATACTTCAATTGAATACCTTGATTTGAATACTCGATAGCTATTCTATAAATTTCTCGATCACGTTCTTGAATAGGTCTTGCCTTATGATTTATAATTCCTATGCTGTTTTCTCGCATTTTTTTCTGATACTCAGATAGCTCTCTATCATTTTGTGATGGATATTCTATTAGTTTCAAATCTTCTCCTTGTCTAGGTAGTAAAGGTGGTAAATCTCCAATAACATTTCGCGTATTTTTTTCTTCACCCCAATCTTCTGTAAAACGAGAAAAGTCTGGATAAGAATAGTTTAATTCTGTCCTAAACCCAAATAATATTACTCTGTTCCTTCTCTGGAAAACTCCGTAATTAGAAAAATCAATAATATTATCTTTATGCTCCGGATGAATTCCAGATAAAATTTTGTAGCCGATGTTATCAAACTCTTCCTGAATTATAGAGAATATTTCTCCATTCTTGGCTGTCAAAATACCAGGCACATTCTCAAACACAAAAACTCTCGGCTGGAACTCTTCCACAATGTTTAAATAGTGATAAAATAAATAGTTCCTCGAATCTCTATTGGCAGCTTCCTTTAAGCGACTTCTTCCAATAACTGAATATGCTTGACACGGTGGTCCTCCAATAATTAAATCGACACTTGTTGATTTATTATATTTTAAAGATGCGTATATCTCTTTAATGATATTAGATGATGAAGTCGCTTGACGGTCATTTGCAGGATTTCCAAATTTTCGATTTAGAATTTCATAATCTATTTTTTCTTTTAATTCAGGATATTTCTTAAAAATCATCGTTCGATCTTGATCTAAAGTCTTGTAATTAAAAGATTTTCTTAAAAAGCCAAAATAAAGGTCTAAATCATTGTTTTGTTTTAAAAAATGATATATCAGCCGGGTTTTTAGAGTTTCACAGGCCCATTTTTCTTTTTCAACTTGAGCCACAATTTTATAGCCTTCCTCATGGAATCCTTCACTTAACCCACCTGCCCCTGTAAAAAGATCAATTACTATCATATTGATCTCCTCTTAACTAGTTTATAGATTCAAAAAAACCACGATTTTTTAGTTCTTCAAAGATTTTATTTATATTTTCCACCTGTTTTCCTTCAATTAAAGCGCCAATTTCAATATTATTCATCATACCATTGTAAGATAAGTTGGCTGAAGTTATAAAAGCAACCCTATAATCTACTACAATTGTTTTTGCATGCAAAGCGGAGTAACGACTTGAATTATTATATTTATAAACCTTTAAATTTTCAATATTTAGGTGTTCTAACAAATGTTTTAGATTTTCATTATGATTGTTCTCTATAAATATTTCAATCGTTACTCCTTGTGTTCCCTTATGCCTTAGTAAATCAACTAACTGGTGAAAATAGGAAGATATAGCGTATCCCGTCATAAAAATATAATGCGATGCCTCAAATAAAATCTGTCTGATAACACCAACGGTTTCACGCACTGGTAGATTCATGTTTGCTATTCCAGAAGATACGATTTCTACCCTGTGCAAGTTTTCTTTACTTCTATCACTAACCAACTTTAAAAGCAACAGCAGTTTTCTTATCTCATCAAAGCTCAAATTTGGAAATAAGTCATGGAATATATTCTTATATCGCATTATATTGGAATCTAGCTCGATATCTTTAGGACTACCGATACTAGATAAAATATCTTCTTCCAACTTTTGATATAACACATTCAATTTAAATAATAATTTTTCATTGAACATTTCATATCAACTCATCAAAGTAAGGTTTAATTACACTATCTTGAAGAGGTACAACTAAAGATCGGTCTAATAAACGGTTACCTGCTTCACAAGAAGTTTCCGAAATCATAGAACATGCGAAGCACGCTGAACCATTTAAGTCATTTTCTTCGTCTACCTCTAAAGAGGAACAAACTGGATCATTTGTGCAAAATAGCGCTTCTTCTAATGCTTCGTTTAAAATTTCTCTAAACTTATCGATACTCCCCATCTCAACTAACCCACCTAAAGTTCCTTCTTGGTCTGCACTCCCCGTGTATAACAAAATTCCGGCCATTGTTTCACTACAATATATTCTCTCTTTAATTGCTACAGATGAATAACCAGATTTCAAAGATAACTGTTTGATAAGAAGATGAGATAATGTATGCATCATCACATATAACGCATTACGATCTTCTAACTTTGCCCATCCCTTCTTTTTTAGCCATTTATCATATACGACACTAAATTTTTTCGACTGTTCTTCCACAGACTGCAGCCAATTATTAACCGTTTCACGATTAAATTCGATAAATATTCCTTCCCCGAATGTTTCAACTGCAGGCAAACATTTTTCTTCAGTTCCGGATTCTAACCATACAATTTTTGGATTTTTAACTTCTGGTTCAGGGCTATCATTACGCATAAAACCTAGCAAAACCATAATTTCTTTTAACCTATGCACTTGAACAATCTTACTAAAATAACGTTGTAACTCTTTCGGAACAGGCTGTACTTCCGCCTCAAATTCTGGGTTCTCTTTTGGGATTTTAATTTTATCTTTATAACTAGTAAACCTTTCGTATTCAAATTCTTTAATTTGCTTATAATTCAGTTTTTCGTTATTCTCATTTCCTTTGAATCTTATCCATTCATTATAAAATTGTTTAAAGTCATCAAATCCACAATTCGTTAAATATCTATCATAGTATTTTTTTAATCCGTCTATACCATAATCTTCTTCCCTTGCAATAAGCTCCTTCCGATGATCGATAAACGTTCTCCTAAAATCTGAATTCTCCGAGAATGAAATAGCGCTTCTAACCGCTGCAAAATAAACGTTGGACGCACCACGTTGAAGCGGTATAACATCTTTACCACACCCGTCATTAAATTCAAGTTTATGTGGATGTGACCCTTTACATTTATACCCTTTAAATGATTTTGGATCTAAAGCACCTCGTAAAGATTTCCCACTATCCATGCACGAGCATTTTACACTTAGTGACTCTAAACCTGATGAATCCCCAGCACTTGATAAAGTTAATCTTCCATTACATTCTTTAGGCTCTTTTCCATGTGCCCACCATTTCCATGGAAAATCCTCTAAATGGTTGTCCTCGCATGATATGACAAACCTTGCAGGATGTGCTCTCCAATTGCAAGAAGGACATCTTGGTCCTTTCTCTAAATATTCTCTAATTTTTTCCCGATAATCACTACCACCAAAATTATCTCTTATATCAAACAGATGCCTACATTTAATATTGCTACACTCATGGTAAAAAGGAAATGGGATTACTGGCAAATCAGCCATTCCACCCGTTGCAGGTACTTTCTTAAAATAATGTTTACCTAAAAAGTTTGCAAGATTTTTATCATAAATAATATCTTTTGCTCTATCCCAATATCGAATATCTAAAATCATTAAAGAATCATTCACTGAGTCTATAATAGCACCAGGGCCAAAAGTGGTAATTAATTGCCCTGGTCGGATTTCTCCAACTTTATTTTTCATTTTAACCACCATTCCCTATCATAGAGCTTTAAACCACTTGTCGTTTCGATCTCTCTCATTGAATCGAGTGTAGGTTTTTCTGCCTTACGTAACTCTCTCTCTGAATATCTTCTAAGTAAACGATTTTTGTTTATAGCATTTCTAATTGCTTGTTTACTTAAAGTAGAAAAATGGTATTCGAGATCTGTTTGAAGTTCACTATCTTTAATCCAGCTATCCAAAAACTGATTTAATTCACTTAACGTATCATCTACATTCTTTCTCTCTACAATTAAAGTTCTTTCCTCGATTATTTTTCTTATATTTGAAAGATCCGTGTATTTTATGTTTTTTGCACTTCTATTTCCGGCTAGTTCCGGATTATCTAATCGAAGTAAAGCAACGGTGATCGCATGTAAAAATCGATCTCTTGCTCGTGATGCATAAGGAGTAGCTGTTGTTCCTTCAACATGATGATATAAACGGCCATGGTACCCTTTGAAATTTTGGTAGTGGGACATATCTCTTGGACGATATGGATTATAGACAGTGATTACTAATCCAGGAAATTTTCTTCCTACGCGGCTCGATGCTTGTATATATTCTGATGTTTGTTTAGGTTGCCCTGTGACTACCATTAAACCAAGTCTATCAACGTCCATACCAACTGCAATCATGTTAGTTGCTAAAACAACATCAAGTTCTTCGTTCCCCATTTCCCTTTCTAACTCTCCTAAAACTTCAGGAATTTTGTACGAAGGAATACGTGATGTTAACTCTCGGTATTTTTTGATATAACGTTGAGAAGGGAATTTATATTTGTTAGTGATAATTTGTAATCTTTTCTTTATGTCGTCGTCCAATAACCGAACGGTACCACCAAGTTCTCGTATACTATTGAAATAACCAATCAATGTGCGATAAGTATCAAGAAATTTTGAATGTTCTGGGTCATCTTTTAAGTTTTCTGTAAATTGAAGGAGAACAGCATACACACGTACTAAAACCGTCTTCATAGAATGACCAGACACACATACCCCGCTATACAATCTAAACGGTTCTTCTTCGATTGGAATTTCTTTTGCAAAAAACGAATCTTCTACTTCTAAACCTGATGGTGGAAATTGCTTCATTTCTTTTCTAGCATATAGACGTTTGATTTGTTCAGCGGCATTTTGAATGGTTGCAGTAGCTACAACGTACTTTGGTTTTATTTTCTCACCATTTTCTAAAAGGTTGCTACACAGCTCCTCAATCGCCGTTTCATAACCACCGTATATTGAACCCAATGGCCCTGTAATTAAGTGAAGCTCATCTTGAATAATTAATTCCGGAGGATAAAAAGGTTTTACTGGATAAACACTCGCCTTTGGATTTCTATGTGAACTAGGATGTTCTTCGCCTTTTGCTAAATAACCACATCGCTCACAATATCGGTCTACTTTGCCAAATAAAGCAGCTGTCTTTTCATCCCAAGGTAATCGGGCAAATTTATCAACTGTAGAAATTACTACAGTAGGTAGTTTTCTGTAAATTTCTTCATCAATTAAGTAAACTGGAATGTGAGTATTGGAGAAATGACATTGTGGATTTCCACAGTAAATCCTAAACCCTTCTTTTTCGATATCAGGATCTTCACTTGGCAATATTTTACAAATCAACTCACTCTTACTGGCTCCACAACAAGGACAATTGATAATTTGCTTTTTTAAGCGGCCGTATTCTGACACTACGCTCTTACTATCTCTATAGTTAGAAACCTTTAAGTCTTTTAAATTATTAGCTGTGACCTGTCCACCAACCCAAAATCCTACTGAATATTCACTTCTCCCAAATCTTTTTTCTGGGTCTGCTTGACGAATATATTCACAAGCGCAAATCATTCGAAGCAAGCGATCTCGCTGTTGAGTTGTTAACAAGCGAAGCGTATATCTAATGAAAATAGTTACCCCGCCATCTTTTTCAAAATTTTGTTCCTTTTCAGCACTTAACCGTCTATATCCTAAAAGAAACGCTGCTAATCCTAAGTAGGCTTCTGTTTTTCCTCCGCCTGTAGGGAACCATAGCAAGTCAACAATTTCCCGTTCTTTTGATTGTGGGTTTACAATTCCCTGTAAATTAAGAAGAATAAAAGCGATTTGGAAAGGTCGCCAATTAAAATGCTCTTTCTGCATTTCCTCTTCTAGACTTGTTTTATTTTTCGAAAACGCCTTCATCGCACTTTGAATATGCATTACTTTGTTCATGAACATAAATGCATCAAAAACCTTTTGGTCATTCAAAAGTTGGATTCCATTGCGAATTCTATGTAACGCAAAAATGCAATCTTTTATATTCTGCTTAGCTTCGTCTTTCTCTGCAACTTCATGCAACAATAAACTGTTTATCCATTCTTCATAACGATCCGCTAAGTTGTTTAATCGAGCAATTACTTCTTGTTGATTTGTTTCCTCTGAAAAATATTTGATGGAAAGAAAATTTTCAGGGATAGCCCCATATTTTTGGCTATGTGGTAATTCTGTTTGCATTTTACTAACTTCATGCGTAGGAATAAACTCCGTCTTCAATCTATATGCTTGTTTCTCATTTTTGGCTTCCCAGCTCGCAGCACACCCAAATCCTTTAGCAAAAGTCGGTTTATTCCGGTAAATGAACTCTTCAAATGGTTGTCCTGATAAATTAGAACGTGCAATATTCTCTGCAATAAAAATTGCTCTACCTTCTTTATTGAATATTTCAAGTTCTACTTGAAAAAATGCATCTCCTTTATTTGTACTTGTGTTTCTCAAAAAAACACTGAAAAGAAGGTTATTTGTGTTCTTAATATTTCTACAAATAATAATGAGCTTTAGATGTTCCGCAACTAGAAATTCCTTTTTCCCATTATCTAACATAAAATAATTAAAAGGAATTTTTTCCTCTTTTGTATCCCGAACGTATAATACTTTCTTACGTCCATCTTGAATAATTTCTTCTTTTTTCTCATATTTTCCCCAACGTATTAATACGTTAAAGTCTGCCTCTTCTCGTTTAGTATAAAATCTAATTCCCATAGTAGATTGTTTTTTCAACTTCTTGGTGCGGTTTTGAATATTTTTTTCAACCGCTTCGTCTGCCATAGAGTTATCATTTTGATTAATTTCTTCCTCGTTTATTGCCGAATCCGAAAGCTCCTCCCAGTCTTCTTCTATCTCTTCTTTATCCAAAGGATGTAAAATACCCGTTAAATAAGCTTGTGTTGGGGGTTCATTTAAAATATCTTGTTCGTTATAATCTGGACCTATTAAATCTCTTTTTAAAGCTTCTACTATCATTCGTCGTAATTCCCTATATTTATTGGCTTCCATTGCTATCCTCCTTCTAATCCTCAAATAAAATCCCTAATTCACTTGGTTTTATATAGTAGATTCTCTTGTGAATATTCTTAATCCTTTTTACTTTGATAGCTTCATCTAGCTGCTCAATTGATAAATTATAAGCTTCTAGTGTTGATAAACTTTTTTCACGGTTTGATTTACTAGCAAAAATGTAGTTATTCAAAAGGCGTGCAGCTTTTCTCCGTTCCTTTCTGACATATTGCATAGCATTGTAGTATAGCTGCGCATTCTCAATAAATTCATCGATTGCCAGCACTTTTCCTAAACAAATTATATCCTCAAAATCCCTAGGTCCATAGCTGTACCCGCTTCTCCAGTTTTTTAATATGGCTTTCGTTGTTTTATCCCATCCATTATTTTTCATTTTCTTATATAATTGCTCATCATTAAGACGGTTATTATAAAATTGTTCTTCATATAAAAGTCGCCACTTTTGTATTAAATAGTAACATTTTATACTGTTTTCATTTTTATCCATATTTCTGATAAATACTTCAAACAACTCTCGTCTAACATCATTATCAATAAACAATAATTCATTACCGTTTTTTAATTCGGAAAATACCCTCAACTCGTATTTTCTAGCTTGACGATTCAATGCCCTTACCTTAAATTCTCCATTAATAAACATATAACTCCCATCATTAAACTCTATTAATTTTGCCTTTATCGCATTTTTTCCTTTATACATTCGTTTTTTACGAGCAGAAATAACGTTCCCTTTATTCTGAATAATAAATTCAGTTTCATTTATAAAATCTTTATTTCTATTATCTTTTAATGTAATTTGCTTAATTCGATTATAAATATACCGATACATTGAATTTAATTCGGTAGAACCGATTAACTTTGAACCATGATTAATACTATTCATTAATTTTTTTAGCTTGTTTTCTAGTAAAAGCATCTCAATTTTGTACAAATAAATTACAGCTTTTTGGTATTTTGAATTTTCGAGTATTTGCAAGTCAACCAAATTAATAGCTGAATAAATAATTAAACAATCACATTCTACAGAATCTATACCTTTTAATACTTTCTTTTTATCATAAAAATAAATTCCTTTTGATTCTAAATCACTAATAGAACACCGAAACATATTTGATAATTGTTCTTTGAGAGCAAGAGAAACTATTTTATTTGTAATAATGAAACCAACTTTCCTATTTTTGTTTATCTCACTAATTAGTAATTTTGTAATTTCTCTAAACTTGGGAGATTCCTTATCTAAACCTTTTTTGTTAAATATATCCTCAATTAATACTAATAATCTCTCAAAATCTTCATCCTCATAACGATTTTCACTGTCCCTCAACTCATTAATTAGCTCATTAATCGGGTCATATATTATTTCCAACTCTGCAATAAGATCATATTGCATTGCACTAATCGGTAATCTTATTGCATTGTATAATATCGAGGAAATAATTCTTAAGTCATATGAATCAAAATTTTTCTTAGATAATTTGTTTAGTAAATCTAATGATTCAAAAATTTCATCTTCAAATTCTGACTTAATATTATTGATATTGATTTTTTCAATATTTTTTTGTTTTGTGAGATCCCCAATTGAGTACTCTTTATTACCTATAATCGTTTTATCGTTGATATTTTCTTTAGGTATGTGGGACAATAACTTTGCATCAAAATTCCAAAATTGAGTAGAATCATTTATTAAATAAACAATTCTATCATCGAAAGGAGTATCAAAGTAATACAAAACTTCTTGTTTAGCAAACTTCATAAATTTATTAATTGATGAAAAATCAATCAAAACATAATCTACGTCTATATCCAAATTCTTTAATACGTTAAGATTGTCAGTGATGTACAATACGGATCCTTGCTTATTGTCTCTTCTCCCTATTTTATTTCTTGTTCCTCGACTCAATTGTTTAAAACTAAAATAACCGATCGAAATAGGAAGAAGAAAATTAAACGGTATCAATTCCGGAACCTTTCCACTATAATAAACATTGAGAATATGGTTCCAGTTACATTGAGCATTGTAGGCATCATCTAAATTACAAAATCCCTCTCTCTCTCTAAAAACCTTATGTTTTTCAAGACTATTTTTAATAAATTTTGAAGATTCAATATAAAGATTCTGTAAAAGATCCAAAGCTCTTTTTTTATTAGTTATCAAAAGGACAGATGTTCTTTTCTTAAAATTATCCTTATACTTATAATTTTTTATATAGTCTTTTAAAACTAACTGTAAGGCTAATGTAAGAAAAAAATCTTTATTAGGATAGCAAACTACAACTTTATGTTTATTCAAAATTAAATCTTCTAATGACGTTAAAACTTTTTGCTCAAATGTATTTATTTTTATTTCTTTCGTAGCAAAAACTAAATTGTCTTCTACCATACTCTTCAATTTTTGCTGCTGCTTCAAAATAAAAACTCACCTCATTTTAAGTAATTTTTCATCTGCTGCTAAATCGAGAACGACACACTTCCTTCCAATACGTTTTCTTTAAGCCCTATGCGTTCTACAATCTATTCTTTTTTTTGCTAGTCAAGAGCGAAAATATGAGACGGTCCTTCTTTATAAGAGAGTAAAAGAACCCATCTTATTGAAGGAGCCGCAGGAGAAACGGAAAACGGTTTCAAAACTCTATCTAATAAAGATGGTGAGTAAAACGTTTGTTAAATGTTTTTGCTTATAGTTTTAGAATAAAACTTCTACCATATTTTATCAATATTATTTAGTCTTAATTTCCTATTTTTCAAAGTGAGGATACCTCCGTATCCCCACCATTATTCTCGGGCTTTGGGTTATCCTCGGACCATTATTGCCATAGGTTAGTTGACATTTTGATCGTTCCACATTATTTTACATCCCCACATCAAACACAAACGGCTCAAAGTCGATCTCCCAATTGTCAGAAGAGCCTTCAAAGTACAGCTGGAAGGTGGAGACTCCTTCTTCTAAAGCCGGGAAGACGATGATGCCATCTGTTGTGACGCCAGGAAGTAGTTCGGATTGGACTTCCGGGTAGTTGGCATCGTAGTTCATTTCTTCTTCTAGTTGTTTACCGTTGGCGATGAGTTTGGCGTCAAATGTGTAAAAGTAAATTTTGTTGTTGGTTTCATTGGCGACTTGGACGTACACGCGAGTTTCTTGGTCAGCAAGTTCGACTTTTTGAACCGTGAGTTTATAGCCGTGTTGGTTTTGTTCTGCGTTCAGTTCGATTGTTTGTTTGGCTGGGGCGAATGCGGTTTGGTAATCGGTTTTCTCAATAGAGTCCGCAAGAATCATAGGTGCAGTAATCACACCGCCAAAGGCGTTTTCTCCTTCAAATGCATCTTTTACCGTTCCTCTGACATGAATAATATCGTCCATGGCCACATCTACATTCGGGTCTTCGATCATAATAATCGTATTTCGCTCACTGTTGTTATTCGCAAATACTTGTAAATACGTTCCGTCACTGTCACGTTCCGGTTCGACGAAGATGCGTCCGTAAAATTCGACTTTCGAACCTTTGTATTTTTTCGGATCAGAGAACATTTTTTCAAACTCATCCGCTGAAAGAAGGGTACCTTTTGATTCAGATACTTCACTAGCTGCTTCGTTTGCTCCGTCCGTTGTACTAGTTTCTTCCCCACAACCGGCCAAGCTAAGAGATAAGGCTGCAAAAATAAATGTAAGTAATGCTTTTTTCATTTACAAGTTTCCTCCTCGTTTTTGTTTTCCTCCTCATTGTAATGAAAAAGGTATGCCAAATTTGGCACACCTGAAGGGAATCATTTTATGTATTTTTTCGTATATTGTTAGTTATATTGTTGATGCATAAGGGTAATTTCTTTTTTTACTTCTTCCACTAACCAGTCGGGAGAAAGGACTTTTGCTTTAGATCCCCACGTTAAAATCCAGCCAATAAGACCTGAGCTGATTTTCGCTTTTGTGGTCAGCAGGAAATGTTTTTCATCGACTTTTTTTATGTCGGCCTCTAATCCAAACCGGTCAAGAACAACATTGATTAATTCGTGATGAAACTGGATTTTTATCCATTGATCTTCTCCAGCAAACATATGAAACGTTTGATCGACATACTTTTTGATATCAATTGGTTCCCGCCGAAACGTTTCGTCGGTTACTTCGACATTTCGCATTCGGTCTAACCGATAATGGCGAAACTCCTCCGTTGGCTTATATTTTCCGATTAAATAATAGAAATCGTGCTGCCAAATTAACGCGTACGGTTCCACCTCGTACCAGCTACCATCCCGATTATAAACAAATTCCTTTTCTACATTGTACTTCCCGTATTGATACTTCAAGACCCGATGTTCAGAAATAGCTTGATGAATGCGGTCGATATTAAGTTTAATTAAGTTATAATCCATGTTGACGGATTGATGGAAAATAAGAGGGTCCGGTAAAGATTTGGCGATATGCTTACTCGTTAACTTTTTGACCTTTTGAATCAACAGTTTCTTTTCTTTTTCCGTAATAAACCGGGCGGATAATATCGCATCGACAATTAATCGAAGTTGATACGTTTCAAATAATCGGTCTTGATGACTATACAATGCTTTTCCATGTGGTCCTTTATTGATCATCACTTCAAAGCCTTCTTCATTTAAAGCATCAATGTCTCTTTTGATGGCACGAGGGTCGAACGCCATGTTGTCTCCAAATTCGAGCTGAAGTTTTTCAATGATTTCCTTCATCGACAGTTCATGATGTTCATCTGTTTCCTGAAACAGGATGTCTTTTAAACGAAGTAAACGTTGACTGGCTTTGATTTCAGCCACAACAGGATCCTCCTTCCGAAAGTTCAATGAAGAACTAGCCTATTATATCAAACTGTATCGGATTTGAAAAAATCAAAACGCCAGTATGGGTCTGGCGTTTGAAACCATTAGCTTTTCATTGTCCGCGCCTTCCAAACAAGCAATCCGATTGCTAATCCAACGAATACCATGCCAACTACTAAAAATGCATTTGCCACACTCATGATCTCCGTCCAGTGAAAGCCGTCTTCATGTAACGAAACCCCAAGAAACGTTAGCCCTACCCCATCGCCAGCAATGATGGGAAATCTCTTTTCCTTCCATTCTTTAATGTATCCATAATAGTCCTTTAATGAAATAAATTTATAAATACAAATGATGCCGAACGCTAACAGCACATTTTGCAGGAGCAAAAATTTGAAGCGCAAAGGAACCACTCCTATTGATTGAATTTTCTTAATTTTACACGTAAAATTATAACACGATTTAACATTTTTTTGAATTTCCATAGGCGGTTGAGATGATTGTCCTCTTTTTTCTGAAAAATTTGGCCAAACCATCATATAAATATGTTAAATCATTTTTTATGGAGGGAACTTAATGGCAATACCGAATCTTTGGAAGTTGTGGATGTACAAGACGCTTCGATTGCTGGAAGTGGATGAGCTACAATTGCCGACGGAAACGATAGAAGAATTTGAGCGATTGTATGAAACGTATATCGTTCATGGTCATGGTGATGTTATTCCATATACGAGCCCTTTTCCGAAATACATGTTTTTGCATTATTTAATTGAACAAAAACAGGTCTTGATACATGGATCGAACATCGGTAATATTGAACGTTTCGAGCCGAAAGAACAATTGCTTTTTAACGGAAAACCGGTAAAAGCGGTGTTTGCGGCATCTGATGGTATTTGGCCGATGTTTTTTGCGTGCATCAATCGACGTGAATATAAAGGTTCATTGCGTAACGCTTGTTTGACGGTACCAACGAAAAAAGGGATTAAACGTTTTTACTATTTTTCCGTTGAACCTTTTGAGGGCGAGCTTTGGAATAATGGCTGGATTTATATTATGCCGAAACAAATGTTTACCCATGGCGGAATTAAAGACGAATGGATTTGCGAAACGCACGTCAAGCCGCTCGCGAAGTTAGCGGTCACCCCAGCCGATTTTCCATTTTTGAAAAACGTGCGGTACCACAATAGAGGGAATCGTCTATTCAATTTTATAAGTAAATTTTCGTTATTTAAGAGTAAAATCTTTTCTATTATGAGTAAAAATTTATAATTTGTGAGAAAAAATCGTTAATTTATGGGAAAGAATCGATTACTTATGAGAAAAAATTCATAATCAATGAGCAAAGCTATAATTTATGAGCAATAACCTTTAAAGTATTGAGCATTACCGATAATTTATGAGCAAAATCTCGTCACTTATGAGGAAAAATCAATATTTTATGAGCAATAATCCGTCATTTATGAGGAAAAATCCATAATTGATGAGAAAAAATCTGTAATTTATGAGAAAAAAACTATAACTTTTGAGAAAAATCCATAATTTTTATGAGAAAAACCTATAACTTATGAGCAAAAACCTAAAGTTTTGAGCATTACCCAAAATTTATGAGTAAAAATTTTTAACTTATGAGAAAAAAACATAATTTATGAAAAAAAAACTATAACTTATGAGCAAAATGCATATTAATGAGCAAAACCCGTCACTTATGAGGAAAAATCTAAAATTTATGAGAAAAAATTTATAACTTATGAGAAATAATCCTTAATTTATAGGAAAAAAATATAACTTATGAGCATAATCCATAAATTATGAGCAAAAACCGTAACTTTTGAGCACTACCCAAATTTAAGAGCAAAACCCGGATCTTTTGAGCACTACCCAAATTTAAGAGCAAAACCCGGATCTTTTGAGCAAAATTCTATAATTTAAGAGAAAAATTCCTTAACTTATGAGAAAAAATCTATAACTTATGAGCAATAACCGGTATCTTATGAGCACAAACCATAATTTATGAGCAAAATCCCCGATTTAGGGAAAAATCAAAATTTTAATTTCTGCCCCTAAACTAAAAAACCCCACTATTAAGCGGGGTTCACGGCTAAAATCATCGCTTCATGCGGACGAAGAGTGAGTTGATCCAAATGTAGGTGTTTGTCATTCGGATAGTTCGTTAACAATACTTCTGCTGTTTTCCCTGCAAACGGAGCTGGAATTGGATACGTATTTTCATTGTCACAATGGTTCAGTAAGATGAGCCATGTGACTTCTTCCAACTTTCTCGTATAACAAAAGACATGCGGATCGGTTGGGTTAAGATCCTCGTATTCACCGTAGACCATTACCGGATGCTGTTTCCGAAGCTGAATGAGTTTTTGATAATAATAGAAAACGGAGTCCGGATCGTTTAATGCTTGTTTGACATTGATGTCTTTGTAATTTGGATTAACCTTGATCCATGGGTTTCCTGTGGTGAAGCCAGCGTTTTTTGAATCATCCCACTGCATCGGCGTACGGCTATTATCGCGGGACAATGGCTGGACTTCGGTTAACGCTTCTTTCGGGTCCATTCCGTTTTCGACAAGTTCTTTATATTTATTACGAGTCGCGATATCATCGTAATCTTCAATTCGGTCAAAACGGACGCCGGTCATGCCGATTTCTTCTCCTTGGTAAATGTACGGAGTTCCTGGTAACGTATGTACTAATGTGGCTAATAGTTTGGCCGACTGAACGCGGTATTCACCGTCATTTCCGTAACGAGTCACTTGGCGGGTATGATCATGGTTGTTTAAAAATTGCGAGTTCCACCCTTTTCCCCATAGGCCATCGTACCATCGCTTTTGAATCGCTTTAAACCGAAGCGGATCCCAGCTTGGCATTTCGTCACATACTTCAAAATGGAACAATGTGTGGAGTTCGTTCCGGTCTTCGCCGACATATTTTAATCCTTCTTCTGGATGAACGAAACCGACTTCACCGACGGTCATGATGTCATAATGACGTAACACTTTTTCGTTCATTTCTTGTAAGTATTCGTGCACACCCGGATTGTTCGCTAAGTAGCTAATATATTCCGGATTTTCCACGTCTTTAAATTCCTTTGGTTTCCCTAACATCGCAATCGCATCTAGGCGGAACCCATCAATTCCTTTATCTAACCAAAAACGCATCATTTTGTATATCGCCTCTCGCACTTCTGGGTTCGCCCAGTTTAAATCCGGTTGTTCCACCGCAAACGAATGGAAATAATATTGTCCCGTCGTTTCGTCATACTCCCATGCCGATGGGGTAAAATACGAGCGCCAATTGGATGGGGGCTTGCCATCTTTTCCATCTCTCCAAATATACCAATCTCGTTTCGGATTGTCTTTAGAAGACTTGGATTCTAAAAACCACGGATGCTGGTTACTCGTATGATTCACGACTAAATCCATAATCACTTTCAGACCAAGCCCATGTGCTTTTTCAAGAAGCTCTTCGAAATCTTCCATCGTCCCGGCTTTCGGCATGATGGAATAATAATCGGCAATGTCATACCCATTATCGGCATCGGGCGACACATAAAACGGATTCAACCAGATCGCATCCACGCCTAATGTTTTAATATAGTCGAGCTTTTCAATCACTCCACGCAAATCCCCATACCCATCACCATTCGTGTCGTAGAAACTGCGCCAATAAATTTGGTACACAACCGCCTCTTTCCACCATGTGCGTTTCATAGCCTTCACCTCTTTTTTAATTTTTCACATAATTCTGAAATATTTTCGTAAAAAACAACCTCCGCTAGTTGTATATACATGTATTATACTACAAATCTTGTAAAAAGTTGTTAATATATTAACATTTTCAATTAGTTCACTCGAAAAGGGAGTGTAAGTGGCTATTAGTCATTACTCCCCTAAATAACTAAAAGAGGAGTAAACAACTTTTTTCTGAAATCGGGGTCCAAAGCCAGTGCCTATCAAGCTAAGGCAAATCATCAAAACCAAAAAATGGAACCTCTGCTAGTTATCCTGTTTATTCAAAATTTCATCTGCATTTGCAAAAATGCTTACGGTATTAGAATTTTGATTAATTTATCATCATGATTGGTTGGCTTCCCTCTTCCATCTGTATGTTTGTGACAAAAAATAAATAATCATCCAATATGAATACATCCCTCACTCGGCCCAGGTTTGAAACGATCTATTCATATGTTTTATTTGGAAGAGAAAAAGGTTGAACGATAACGTTGTAATTGGACCAGTATTCAAAACTAGTCGTGTCCAATTTATACTTAATACGCTCATTTTTTATTATTTTTACAAACAAAGATAAAGTCGGTTCCTATAAATGAACCGATTGAAATATTCAGATCCTGTTTCATTTAAATACCTACTTCAATACCGCCATCCGATAAAAACAGTTACGATCTTATTTATTGTGAACAATCACTGAAAGACCAGATCCTTTCTTATTGTTGACGAAACAATTGAAGCACAAAGTCTTTCATATCTACTAAACGTGGAAATTTTGGAGTGGCCGTGGTTCCTGCAATCACCAGCGGGACAAGAGATTCCTGTTTGTGTAAAGAACCGTGGGCTGAACCGCCAAGGTGAAATGGTGTGGATTGGGCTTTGAATTCACAACCAGGCTTGGCATTGACCACTATAAATCGGCCCGGATGAGAATGTAATGCCCCATACAGCCGTGCTAATGCATCTGGATAATCTCCATAAAACACCTTACCCTTATCCGTAATGTACAAATCTAGAAGATCCGTATTCCCTTCTATGGACCAAGTCTGTTCATATATATCGGTGTATTCTCCACCTTTGTTATACCGTAACGAACCTGGTCTTATGCCAGAAACTACGTTAATGTAGTCCCCGTCTTTCCAGGAAATAATATCAATACGTGCATCATTTCTTAGCCGTTCGATAATAACAGATAGAGGTAAATCCCTATCTAATACATAAATGTAAGCCATACGCTGGTTGACACAAAGTACAAGCTGATCTTTTTCGTGAATTGGGCGCTCTAGACGAGCTATACGATATTTTTTCAGTATTTTACGTAAATCAATAATAAATTTACTGTAATTGAAACCCATCGGTGCATGTCCGTTATCTCCCATAACCATCCATACGTTCCGATTAACTGCTTCTTCCCAACTAGGATACAAATTCAATGTTTTTTGGATTTCACGGTCAATTTGGGCGATTCCTTTTATATCCATTGGACCTTTGAAATGAATACGCAAGTCCAGATCCTGAAACATACATACAGTAAACCCCGGAAGTTTGTTCTTGCGGATTAAATAACGCAGCTCTCGGGCTGTAAATTTATAATTTCCGGCAGCTATTTGCGGTACTTTACTCCACGGCCGGAGTTTTGAAAAAGCCCCTAGGGAGAAAATTGGTGTCGCCTTTGTTGTCAACTCGCTATCCTGATGGTGGGTCATGGTGCTAAGTAACCGTGGAACATGCAGTCGTTGAGGAGTATTGCCGCGATATACAAAGGAATTGATGGAGGCCGACGGAATTCCCATTTCAGCCAAGTCTTCATAGATTGTGGTAACATCGCAGTTCAAATGCTCGTTATTCAGTCGGTATAACATATTATAGATGACCTGGTGCATTCCTAACTTAAAGGCTTCTCGAAATCCCGTACCATAATTAATCATCTTTTTTTGGGATTCATCAAACCAGTTTAAGCCAGGAATGTGATGTTGGTCAGCATATGTCCCCGTCAAGAGACTGCTGTCAATGGTTACCGACATTGTCGGAAATGAACTAACCATATTGGAGATATAACAACCTTTTTCCATCAAAAATTGCAAGGCAGGAGCACGTCCGGTTTGCACAGCCACTTCCAGCGGGTAGGACATCAATGTATCTATGATCAGTAAAATCACCGGTTTGGGTAATTGTGGTTTTTTATTATTCATATGGATGTCTCCTCATTTTTCATCGATGATTAACTAGATGGTTTGCTTTCGTGAATGGGAAACCACAAACCTATATGTATGCCAGAAACGATAAATCACAGTACTAGTAAATTGGTATTGGACCGCGATATCATCGAACTAGGTCGATCGGTTCAATAAAAGTTTCCGTATTCTCCTCAATGTAACTCAGGATTCAGTAGTTCGAAATATCTTTAACATGGTAAAGATTTTTCTCCTGGAAATTATACAGTAATAATTTGTCCCTAAAAAAAATGACTATTCATGTAAATATGGATATAATTATAAAACTTCGTTAATTTGTAGATCGCAATTCATTAGTAAAAAACCAAAATAAAGCACTACGAAAATGTAGTGCTTTTAATCAGTTGCTATAAGCTCTTGTGTATTTAAATTAAGTACAGATAAAGTTTCTGATCTGTGAATAGTTATAGCGAGCTCTTTGGCTCCGTCCATTTTGCCATGTATATCCCGAAACACTATTTTGTCTTATCTCTGTAGGGAAAAACCATATATCCCTCCCAAATGGAGTTTGAAATCTTAACCCGAGTAAGCCCCATCTTCCTAAACATTGACACATCGAAGCCCGGATTTGATTAGACGGCAATACAATAGAAAAAAAGGTTTGAGGAATTTGTTGGGCAAATTGTTGAGGCGGTGGAAAGGTTGGAGCTTGCCTATCAACGGTGTTTACATCATGTGAAAAGTCATCAATAAAATGGTTATATCCAATATAAGGGTCAGATGAATATTGATAATACATTTAAAGGTTTACCTCCTCATTTTCCTAAAGATGTAAACAGTGTATTCCTAAAAAAATAAAAAAGTGTCAAAACAAGCTCATCATAAATCCTAACGGAATAACCATTCCATTTTATTTAAGCAGTAGATAAATATATTTACTTTTATCATCATAAAAGAACTCAAAAAAAATTAGGCAACCTTAGCCCAGTTAAGAATCGAGCTAAAGTTGCCTAAGAAATCAATGATGATTAGATTGACTCCTTTTTCAGCTTACAGACTACTTAGTTGGTTGCCTAAAGCTTTGTTAAGTCCTTTCCTTGACAAGCTCCAGGGAGACCAACTACTATTGCCAAAGCTGAAGAGGACACTTTTTTCTAGTGTCTACTTGACAGGGGTATATCCATTTTTCTACCTAAGCGTTCTGTCTTAGCAACATTCAACGCAGCAGTTATCTTCACAGCATGATTCTTGTTGTTCTTTGTCATTCACTTCAACGATTTGTACATCACAGCATGCATCGTTGTTTTCTTTTATTATAAATAGACGTTTGAACATGATTCTCACCTCCTTTAAATGACGTAAAATAACCATCCGGACAACGTAGACATGGTGATCACCGAAACGACAAAGGCTAACACCAATTTCTTTTTAAATATGCTTTGTAATAACGTAACTTCTGGCAAACTTGCTCCAGCTGAACTGATCATTAACGCCATGACGGGGGCAATGGCCATACCTTTAGAAATCAGCATATGGGAAATCGGAATCATCGTAGACAAGCGGATATACAAAGGTATTCCGATAATAGCTGCAATTGGAACCAACCACCATTGTTCACCACCTAAATAGGTGATCAACCATTCTGTTGGAACAACCTCATGGATTAATGAGCCGATTGCTGCACCGATGAGTAAAAACGGATAGACGGATTTCATTAACTGACTTGTTTCGTGTAGTGCTGCGCGAAAATGGAGTCGCTCAGGTAACTTGGCTTTACCTTTCACGATGACGTTTTTCACTTCTTTTTCAAACCCAAGGATTTCTAATGCAAAACCAATGAGGATGGAAAACAGGGCAGTGATAATCGCGTATGCCACAGCTACTTTTAAACCTAATGTGGCTGCCATTAATGTTAAGATGGTAGGGTCTAGTACAGGCGAGGCAAACAAAAATATCATGACAATGGCAAATCGAATTTTTTGATTCAACAAGTGAACAACAATTGGGATGGTGGAGCAGGAGCAAAATGGAGTGATGAATGCAAACAATACCGCTATCAACGCTCCAAAAATTGAATGATTGTTCTTTAACCATTTCTCCATTTTTTTATATGGTATTACCCCTTGAATCAAGTACATAAGAAACGAAACACCAACAAATAGAACCGTTAATTCGATGCTAATCGATAAAAACGTCATCATAAAATCTTTCAAGTGGTTTCTCTCCCTTTCATTTTATTTGCAATATGCAAATGTTATTCGTAAATATTGGCAAGTTCCTTTACTTGCCTCCATACATCGGTTGACAACAAACACTGGATTTAGCCATACACTCATTCAGTAAACGAATCGAACGAAGAACGGTTTCTTTTTCAAATTCGCTCATATGTGAGAAGACTTCTTCCAAATACGCGGTTATTTCCGCATCGATTTTGGTTGCCACCTTGTTTCCTTCCTCTGTAAGAGAAAGAATAAACATACGACGATCCTCCGGATAAGGTGTCTTTCTTACCAATCCCATTTGCACTAATTTTTGAATTTGTCTGCTTAATGTAGTGATATCCATCGCCATCGCATTTGCAAGCTCTTGAACGGACGGCTGCTTCAAACGGTCGATCTCGTATAAAATATGACTTTGCACTAATGAGATATCCACGTCATCTAAAGAGCAGCAATTTTTATTCAAAAGTCCGAATCGCTTTTCCATGGTTTGGAACAAATCACGAAAATTTTCCATGTTTTCACCTCTAGATTAGTTATATCATATTTATTTGTATTTTGCAAATAAAATTCAAGATTTTCTTTTCCTAATTATTGACCACTTATCTTTTTAATAAGACAATACAGCAAAAAAATAACGCTCAGAACGAATTCTGAGCACGTTTTGAATGTCAGTGTGGTTTCTTGACTTATATAATTACATCACATATTAAATATAAACCCAACAATCATCATCACTAAACCAAACAAACTTGCCCCTCGCTTGATGCTTTTATTTTCTTCTGGCTTCAAAAACAAGCTAATTATAAATCCTAACGGGATGACAAATCCATTAACATTAAAGTAAAAAATACCCAGAATATAGTATCCGATAAGCTTTAATCCAAGTAAATGTTCATCCTCTTCTCGGTTTTTGTAAAATAAAACTAACACAACAGCAACTAAAATGATTCCTAAAAACGACATCATTTCTCCTTTCTATTCCCCTGAATATCAAATGGCACGCTCATTTTTTTCATTCGGAGAAAAAATTTTTTCTTGTGCCTTTCCATATATTATTCATTTTGTTAATTCTTCGTTTCTATCATTTTATCGGTTTAATAAATGATGTATGGTACTCCTCTTTTTAGTTATCCAAAGGCGCTCATATCGGTTGATTTTATGGTATATGAAAGAATTTGAGCCAACGTAATTCTTTTAATATCTAAAAACAACAAAATAACTTATGAATGATTACGAAAAAAACTAACAATGTAGAAAGAAGTTGGGAATGCTAACAGTTGCTTTTCTTGATTAAATTGCCTATATCATATCCTTAAGTCCATTAAAATACCAATCATCCCTACTTTTTGTGTCAAAAGTAGGGATGATTTTTTGATTAAAGATTTGTCATTTTTCTCAAAGCACTAAGTTCTGAATTCCCCCTAGATTACTCCCATGCCGATCGCACAAAAAACGTGAACAAACATTCACCCGTTTGTTCACGTTTTTTTGCATCTTTTTATTCTCCACCTTTACTTCCACTTAGTGGGAGTGTATCCCAGAAGGAAGTATCGGCGTGTTCAATCGAACCATCAGCAATTGCTTTAGCCGTTGCTTCCAGTGCAATCACCGCTTGTTTAATTAAGTAGCCGTTACTTTTTTGGCCTAATACGTATGACTCGTTATAATGATCAGCCATCCCCCTCATTTCAAACAACAACGTCGCAATTCCATATTCAGTTGCTAGACCATTACGGCTTATCGTATTGGCACTACCACCATTATATTTGGAAAGTGTTCCAAAGCCTCTTTTTTCAATTTCGTGGTATAAAACAGCACCAAGCTTTTTCGAACGTTCAACTACTTCGGGATCAACCTCTTCATTCGTCGGATAAAGAATTGAGCCTGATACTAGCTCATCACTGTCACCTAGTGTCGTCTGTGTTCCTTGATGATGAAGATCAATCATATAATCAATCTTATATTTTTGAAGTACATTTTCATGTAACGCTTTTGTCTCAGGCTGTTCTCGGTCAACATGGTCACGATTTAAATCAACACCGTTGGCATTATATCGGGTATGCGTACCGGCAACATAATTGTCTAAAGAGAAATTAACATCCCCCTCAGCTCCATCTACATTTAATCGCGGTGCTACTAAAATGTTCACATTGTCTAAAATTTCTTTTACCTGCTTACTATTCGATGTTAAGTGTTGTATAAATTTTAAGGCCCCTTCAGTAGTCAGTGTTTCATTTCCATGTTGTTGCGTTAAATATAAAATCGTTGGATTGTTTTCATTGTTACCGAATTTAGCAAGATACAAATCGCGACCTTTCACAGATTGTCCATAAACTTCAAGTGTAAGCGCATCCGATTGACTGTCTAACCTTTTTAAAAACTTCACCATTTCCTCATATGAATGCAATCGTTCATTTTTAATGGTTTCATTTCCGTTGTAGTTTGGTCCTTCGCCAACAGCTCCTACAGAATGAGTAGCGACTCCAAATGTTAACCCAGTACTTAAAAGAGCACCTGATAATGCAATATGTAAGGCTTTTTTATTCAAGATGAATGCACCTCCATTGAATATTTTTGACACCTTTAACTATTCAATGGGGAAAAATTAAAACCTTTTCATTTTCAAAAAACAGGCAAAAAGTACGAAAAGTGGGAATTTTTTACCGAACTTCTAAGAATCTAATTTACCATAAAAATCCAACATCATTATTAAAGATAACTGGTCCTTTAGTGCAATAAGAAAAAAAGCCACCAATGATGGCAGCTGGATCTTCAATTGGTGGCGTCCGTTAATTGAATAACAAACTTATAAAAAATTACAAAATAGTTCTCTAATTTTGTAAGAGCAATTCTAATAGTATATTTTTGAAACCACGTTCTTCTTTTTATTCTTCAGCTGCCATGGCATCGGCTTTTGTTACATGTACAGTACCACGTGGATGTTCTGGAGGTGCATAGATTGAGTAAAGTTTTAGCGGGATATTACCTGTATTGGTTACATTGTGCCATGTTCCAGCAGGTATCATAATAGCAGAGTCATCATACACTTTTCTTTCAAAGTTTAAATGATCTTTACTCTTGCCCATTTGAACAATCCCTTGACCTTGTTCAATACGTAAGAATTGATCAACGTGAGGGTGAATTTCCAAACCGATATCTTCGCCAACATTGAGACTCATCAATGTAACTTGCAAATGATTTCCTGTCCATAAAGCGGTACGATACGTATTGTTTTGCTTCGTAGCCTCATTGATATTAACTACAAACGGTTCTGGTCCATAATCTTTTAACTTAATTTTATCTTTTCCCTTTGACGATTGTATCCCTATCTCATTAGGAATCGTCCAGTATACAGGATGTCTTCCATAGTTATACATAGGTACGGTAACATAATAAGGATATGGATACATATAAGGAACATAGTACATGTTTCTCATTCCCTTCACAGATTTATTAAATTATCCTATGTACTATGTTTAGGGAATGTACTTATTTAAAGAAATCGTTGTTAGCCTAAAACAAACAGCCCTTTAATGGAACAAGAAAAGATGGAGTTTTTTGAACAATATTTTTTGTGAATTTTTAGTAAAAAAACATGCACCCTCTTCTGTTCAAAGAGAGCGTACGTTCCATTACTTCAAGCAGCACTTTTTATATTTTTTTCCGCTTCCACACGGACAAGGATCGTTACGTCCGACTTTTTCAGTATTTCGAAAAGGCATGTTCAATAATAAATCTCCCTGATTTTTTTGAAAACGCAACTCATTTTCTAATGCTACTCGTTTCCAATGTTCCATAAGAGGGTGATGCTTGTCCATTACTTTAAACCACCCATAAAGTAATTCTTCTACTTCAATGAGAAATGAACGATAGTCGTGATGAATATAATCTTCTATTTCCGGCATTGCCTCATCCGTAAGCTGATGACAAAGGGCTTCAATCACTAACGCTTTCGTTTCTTCATCTTCCTGTTCCCAATACACTTTTCGTAATACATCCACTGCCAAAGGAGTTTTTGTATTACCTAATATAGAAATTGCAAATATTTCCGATTCTTGTTTCATCGCGTATGGGGCCACTGCTCGAACCACATCATCCGATTCGAAGACCGTTAACGCATCAGAAACTTCCTCCAACAAGATGTCTTCATCGCGCACCAACAAGCTTGCCAATACCGGAATGTATTTTTCTAACCGAAGTAAGCCAATGGCATACACCATCAAGATTCCGTTATCAGAAAACCATTCATTATTTAACTCTTCGTGTAAAACCATATCGATTTCTTTTTCATGGATCCATTCTTTTTGGACGAGGGTTTTTATGAGCAGTTTCGCCTTTGAGTATAGCTTTTGGTTAAACCTTTCTTCATTATTCAACTGTCCTAAAACGGCTCCATATTCTTCCCACACTTCTTCTTCACTGCCATTTGCAAGCAGGCGATAAAACTCGATTGTTTCTTTTGTAAGAATATTTCCTAGTTCGTCTTGATATTTTACGACAACCTCAGGAGGTAATTGCTTAATAAGTTCGAGGTACAAATGTGTGTTTACTTTATCGGTTTTATTGATTCCATCAATTAATAGCTTTGCAGCTTCATCATTGAGCGGATGGTTTCTAATATCTATTAATACATACAATTCCTTTTCTTTATGATGGATCGCTTCATTAATAAGTTGAGTCGTCCATTCAGCTGGCACTTCCGGATATTCTTGTAATGCGTACAACACGAATTTTTGAACAAATAAATCATTACTCGTTAAATGGGGTTGAATTTTTTGTAAAAAGTTCAAAAAGATCTTCCTTTCACTTGTTTTCGTTCGATTTATTTCTATCATAGCTAAAAATATACATTTATGCGATTGATTTTAAAATGGTTTCAAATGATTGCCCTTAAACAGGTGACAATTCATACAAGATTTTTCAAAATATAGAAAACAAGAAAGGGAGACAAATATGAAGATCTACGAAACGAAGGATGCCCATTTAATAGCTCGCCTCAATAAGCCCGTGCACGACTTGCATGTCACCAGAGCACCAGAAGTATTTAAGCCATATGACGAAACAGCGATGACCGCTTTTTTCGAAGAAATCATTCAAATTGAGAATCATTTGTTCTATGTCGTGGAAAATGAAGACGGACACTCAGCTGGCTACATCTGGGTAGAAATGAAACAATCAAAAGAAACTCCGTTTAAATATGCTTCATCAACTCTCTTTGTTCACCAACTGAGCGTCAATGAAAATGAGCGAGGGAAAGGATATGGACGAGCCTTATTAAAACATGCAGAACATATAGCCAAGTCTCATCAAATATCGTCCATTCAACTCGATTATTGGGAATTTAACGTGGAAGCGAACAATTTTTATAAAAAACAAGGCTTTGAACCTACACGCCAACATGTCATCAAGCATATTTCATAAGAAAAAAATTCTTTAAGAGCAAATTTATCGGTTATGGGAAAATTTTTTTGATTTATGAGAAAAAATCGGAAGTTTATGGGAAAACACCGTAAATTTATGAGAAAAAATTTTAAATTTATGGGCAAAAATTCACATTCATGAGAAAAACATCTGCTTTATAGAAAAAACTGCAGGTTTATGGGATTCATGCAAAAATTGCAGGTTTATGAGAAAAGTTCAGTGTTATGAGAAATACTTTTGTTTTATGAGAAACAATTCCCGATTTATGAGAAAAAACTTCAAATTTATGAGAAACATTCCCGATTTATGAGAAAAAACTTCAAATTTATGAGAAACATTCCCGATTTATGAGAAAAAACTTCAAATTTATGAGAAACATTCCCGATTTATGAGCAAAAACTTCAAATTTATGAGAAAAAATTATTTATTTATGGGAAAAAAATAAATTTCTATGAGAAAAAATATCAGTTCATGGGAAAAAACGCAATTTTATAAGAAAAAAAATTTCCCGTTTATAGGTTCAGATACATGAAAAAACTTCTCTTTATGCGAAAACTGCTGCTTTATGAGAAAAATTCAAGCTTATGGGAATTACTCCTGATTATGAGAAACAATTCCCGATTTATGATCAAAAACTTCAGATTTATGAGAAATAATTATTCGTTTATGGGAAAAAATTTAATTTTTATGAGAAAACCTATTAGTTTATGAGAAAATCTATTAGATTATGAGAAAACCTATTAGTTTATGAGAAACCTATTCGTTTTTAGAAAAATACTTCTATAAAAAAATGCTAGTTCCCGTATGCGTAGAACTAGCATTTCGTTTTATATCGATTAAATCATGTCTTCTGTTAATTCAAGAAACTCTTCGACCTCTTGGGCAATTAGCTTTAATCCATGTTCCCAGAAATCTTTCTGCGTTAAATCTACTTGTAAATGTTTGTAAGCTAGATCTTCCACTTGCATGGAACCCGTATCTTTTAATAATGCAATGTATTTGTCTTCAAAGGCGGTTCCCTCTTCTAATGCTCTTGCATAAATCCCGAGTGAAAATAAGTACCCAAACGTATATGGGAAGTTGTAGAACGGAACCCCCGTAATATGGAAGTGTAGTTTGGAAGCCCAAAAGTATGGATAATATTCGGCCAAAGCTCCACTATAGGCTTGCTGTTGGGCTTGGTACATCAGTTCATTTAAGCGTTCGGTTGAGACCCATCCTTTTTTCCGCTCCTCATAAAAGGCGGTTTCAAATAGAAACCGGGCATGGATGTTCATGAGAAGCGCCACACTTCGTTGCAATTTATCTTCAAGTAGAGCTACTTTTTCTTCTTTTGTACGAGCTTCACGAACGGATGCATCGGCCACGATCATTTCAGCAAACGTAGAGGCTGTTTCAGCGACATTCATCGCATAAAAGCTATTTAACGGATGAACGCCCTTCATGGCATATTGGTGGAACGCATGACCTAATTCATGCGCCAATGTCGCAATGTTCCCTGGAGTCCCTGAATACGTCATGAAAATGCGAGACTGCCCGCTTTCAGGAAAACTTGTACAAAATCCACCCGGTCTTTTTCCTGGACGGTCTTCGGCTTCAATCCACCGGTCCAAAAATGCATGTTCCGTAAAGTTTTGTAACTTTTTACCAAACTTACCGAAATGCCTAATAATAAATTCCGCCCCTTCTTGGTAAGACACCTTACCGCTTACCTTACCGACCGGTGCGTCTAAATCGTACCAAGCCACTTGGTCGATACCAAGTAACTCCGCTTTTCTTTGTAAATATCTCACAAGTGGTGCTTTATATTGTTCAATTTGTTTCCACATCATGTCTAGCGTTTCTTTTTCCATGCGGTTCAGATCAAGTGGTTCTTTTAAGACATCCTCCCAACCACGCTTTTTGTAAACAGCTAGTCGATAACCTCCAAGGTGGTTCAATGTTCTCGTGAACAGGTCGGCTTGATTTCCCCACGCTTTTTCCCATTCTTCGGCTACCTGTTTTCGTACCGTTCGGTCGGGATGAGAAAATTTATTAGACGCTTGGCCGACCGAAAGCTGTTCCACTTTTCCGTTTTCTTCAAACGGAATCGTCATTTTTGCGACGATATCGGCGTACATTTCTCCCCAACTATGATAGCCGTCGACCGATAAGGACTGAATTAACGTTTCTTCTTCCAGTGAAAGCTTTTCTTTGGCGCGTCTTCTTCTTTCATTTATTACAAACGATAGTTCCTTTAATTCTTCCCATTGAAGCCCTAGTTCCCATTCAGAATCATGAATCGAAACCAGTTTTTGATCCACGAGAGTTAAAATGTTATTCAATTCAGCATAAAGGGAAGTAACCGTATTTCCGAGCTGGCTTGCTTTTTTATCGGCTGTATTTTGTGCCTTTAAACAGTTCACAAATGCACTAGCCTCGCGTATCTTTGCTGCTACCGTTTTATACTCGTCTAATAGACTCGGCAATTGTTCCATTCCGTGACATTGCTCCGCATGGACGCGAAAACGATTCATCAGAGATTCCAGTTCCTTTAAATACTGCTTAAATTCTTCGGAATCACTTCCACCTAAAAAAAAGACGTCTAAATCCCATGTTTCTACATATTGATTTATTTTCATCCGTCTCCCCCAATTACTTTTATTTTATAGCCTATTTAAATATTACCATAATTTTCTTGAAGATTCGATCTATTCTAAAATTAAAAAGTAGACGCTGGAAGTGTTCCAGCGTCGTCCATTAACGATTAACCTTTGTTTTTTGCAAATCAACTGGGATAACGGCATCGGTCAGTTCTTGTTCTAGTTCGTCCGTGTACGTTTGTTTTTCATCTTGTGTCCAACCAAAATAAGCATCCATTTCATCGATGACGGCTTGTTTCCATTGATGAACCCATTGGATATTGAAAAACAAAGCTCCGGTTCGGCGGATGAAAAAGTCGACCGGCTTGCAAACCATTTCTTCTTCTAAGGCGTACTTCAGTTGGGCATAGACCATAACTGGAAGGTTGCCTCCTTCATAAGACTGGGCGATACGGAACAGGTGGTCGACATTGGAACCGTACATTTTCGCTAATTGCTTTCCTTCTTCTTCCGTGAGTCCATAACGAATCGCTTCTTTTCCTTTTTGTTCGATAAAATGCGGGAGGTTTTCCGAGCCCCCAACCTCTCCACCGGAAATCGGCAACCGCTTTGTCTGACATGGAGGAATCGGAGCACGTCCCTGTTGTTCTAATCGTTTAGCTACTATATCCACTACGGTTTCGGCCATTTTCCGATAGCCCGTTAATTTTCCTCCGGCAATGGTGATTAAGCCGCTTTCTCCTTCCCAAATTTCGTCTTTACGGGAAATATCGGACGGGTCTTTTCCTTCTTCGTATATGAGCGGTCGTACGCCCGCCCAGCTCGATTCCACATCTTGTTCCGTTACGTTAACGGAAGGGAACATGTAGCGAATGGCGTTTAACACGTATGCTCGATCTTCCTCGAGCATTTTTGGATGGGCCGGGTTATTGTCATAAAACGTATCCGTTGTTCCGACGTACGTTTTTCCATCCCGTGGAATCGCAAATATCATTCGTCCATCTGGTGTATCAAAATAAATCGCTTGCTTGAGCGGGAAGACCGATTGATCAATCACTAAATGAATCCCTTTTGTTAGACGGAGTTTTTTTCCATTTTTTGAATAGTCTTTGTTGCGAACGCGATCCACCCACGGTCCAGCGGCGTTGACAACGACATCCCCTTTAATCGCATACGTCTCGCCAGTTAACACGTCACGAACGTGAATCCCTTTCACTTGCTGGTTGACATAGATAAATTCTTCCGCTTTTGTATAATTGACACAAACTGCTCCTTTTTCCACCGCTTTTTTTATCACTTCAATCGTTAGGCGTGCGTCATCGGTTCGATATTCGACATAGTAGCCCCCGCCTTTGAGTCCTTCTTTTTTGAGCAGTGGTTCTTTTTGAATCGTTTCTTCTCGGGACAGCATTTTACGCCGTTCGGATTTTTTCACCCCTGCTAAATAATCGTAAACAAATAATCCAAGAGAGGTACTCCACTTACCGAACGTTCCCCCTTCATGAATCGGGAGCAGCATCCATTCTGGAGTGGTGACATGCGGGCCGTTTTCGTACACAATGGCACGTTCTTTTCCGACTTCAGCGACCATTTTGACTTCGAATTGTTTTAAATAACGTAAGCCTCCGTGGACGAGCTTCGTCGAACGGCTGGACGTTCCGGCAGCAAAGTCCTGCATCTCTACAAGCGCCACTTTCATCCCCCGAGTAGCCGCATCTAATGCAATACCTGCTCCAGTGATCCCACCACCAATCACGATCAGGTCAAATCGTTCTTGTTGCAAACGCTCTTTGAATGGTTGTCGTTTCATGCTAGTTCCTCCTTTGTTTCGGAAAAAAGCAATAAGAGACCACCGTACATTATGACTACATCCATAATGTCGAATGGTCTCTCTTCGTCTCTTACCGAACTATGAACTTGTTATTTTTATAATAACATATTTTTGTAGAAATGGAAACAACTTTCTTATTTAAACGCCATGGTTGCACGAACGGCTTTTTTCCATCCTTCGTAAAGGTTTGTACGCTCTTGTTCACTCATAGTTGGTTCAAACGAGCGGTCTAGATTCCATTGGCTCGCAATTTCTTCGCGGTTGTTCCAATACCCAACCGCAAGACCAGCTAAATACGCGGCCCCAAGAGCGGTCGTTTCGTTTACAACTGGACGCTCTACCGGTACATTGAGGATGTCGCTTTGGAATTGCATTAAGAAGTTATTTTTTACAGCCCCTCCGTCGACGCGTAGCGCTTTTAAGGAAATCCCGGAGTCTTTTTCCATGGCCGTTAACACGTCTTTCGTTTGGTAGGCTAATGATTCAAGGGTGGCACGAATGAAATGTTCTTTTTTCGTCCCGCGGGTTAATCCAAACACTGCTCCGCGTACATCGCTATCCCAATACGGTGTTCCAAGGCCGACGAACGCTGGAACGACATAGACGCCCTCGGTTGATTCCACTCGAGTTGCATACATTTCACTATCTTTAGCTTCTTTAAACATGCGCAGACCATCTCGAAGCCATTGAATCGCAGAACCCGCCACAAAAATACTTCCCTCTAAGGCGTACTCCACTTTTCCATCAATGCCCCACGCTAATGTTGTTAATAAGCCATGATCCGAACGGACCGCTTTTTCCCCTGTATTCATGAGCATAAAGCAACCCGTTCCATACGTGTTTTTCGCCATTCCTTTTTCAAAGCATGCTTGACCGAACAGTGCGGCTTGTTGGTCCCCGGCTGCTCCGGCAATTGGCACTTTTTGTCCGAAGAAGTGTTCCGGAATGGTTGTACCATACACTTCTGAAGATGGACGCACTTCTGGTAACATCGATTTTGGCACATTTAATATGTCTAACAGTTCATCGTCCCATTGTAAGTCAAAAATATTGTACATAAGCGTCCGGGAAGCATTCGAATAATCGGTCACGTGAGCTTTTCCGCCAGAAAGCTTCCAAATCAGCCACGTATCGATCGTACCGAAAAGAAGGTCACCGTTTTCCGCTTTTTCCCGAGCGCCTTCGACATTGTCTAAAATCCATTTCACTTTGGTCCCCGAAAAGTACGCGTCGATAAGTAATCCCGTTTTTTGGCGGAACAGTTCGTCATACCCTTTTTCTTTTAATTCGTCACAAATATCCGCTGTTTGACGTGATTGCCAAACGATCGCATTGTATACTGGTTTCCCAGTATGTTTGTCCCAAACGACGGTTGTTTCGCGTTGGTTGGTAATCCCGATCGCTGCCACTTGCTCCGGCTTAACGTTCACTTCTGAAAGAACAGAAGCCATGACCGCTAAAATGGAACCCCAAATTTCATTCGCATCATGTTCGACCCAACCTGGCTTTGGGAAGTGTTGCGTAAATTCTTTTTGGGCCATGTGCACCACTTCCCCTTTTTGATTAAACAAAATCGCCCGAGAGCTTGTTGTTCCTTGGTCAAGAGCTAAAATATATTTTTCCATCCAAATCTACTCCTTTCTTACACAGAGATTTGTTTTGAGTGTGTTGAAGCGCTTACTTTCTTATCCAATAAAGAGGCAAGCATTAATACCAATACGATGGTAACAAGCAACACCCAGAATGGTGTAACCATTTTACCTAAAAAGATTGCTTTATAGAATAAACCTCCAAACGAACCACCTAACAATGGTCCAACCACTGGTACCCAAGCGTACCCCCAGTTCGAGCTTCCTTTTCCAGGGATCGGAAGCAAAAAGTGAGCAATGCGGGGACCTAAATCACGTGCCGGGTTAATCGCGTATCCAGTCGTTCCTCCAAGCGATAATCCGATGCTCACAATAAGGAATCCAACGATTAATGGGTTCAGACCTTCGGTAAATTCGTTAGCACCAATGGCTAAAATACTGACTACTAAAACAAATGTACCTATGATTTCGCTTATTAAGTTGGAAAAATAATGTGGAATCGCTGGTCCTGTAGAAAATACTCCTAACTTCGCTCCTGGATCATCGGTCACTTTCCAATGCGGGAAGTAGTGTAAAAAGACGATACATGCACCTATAAATGCACCAATCATTTGCGCAAGAATATAGTTTGGTACGTCACTCCATGGAAAATCCCCAGTAAACGCTAAAGCTAAGGTCACCGCTGGGTTGATATGAGCGCCGCTGATTTGACCAACGGCATAGACAGCAACCGCTACCCCAAGTCCCCATCCAAACGTGATGACGATCCATCCTGAATTATGCGCAAACGATTTTTTTAAACTAACTCCGGCACAAACACCTCCTCCTAAAATAATTAAAATAGCTGTTCCGACAATTTCTCCGAAAAATGCTGACATGTTAGTGACCTCCTTTTTTACTTTGATTAAAAAAAGAGACACACGTATCCTACTCTACATAAGGAACTGTGTGTCTCCATTTCTCTAACACTATGTATTAACTTATCTATGATGTTAGTAGATTTTGTAAGCGTTGTCAATATACTTTCTCCAAAATTTTCAAATAAATTAATAATTTGGTTCGAAGTGTTTCCATAAATCAACGTTGGATGTCGTGATTGCACAGGCCCCGGCTTGTAAAATGGCATCTACTTCTTCCACCGTTTCAATCAGCCCACCAGCAATAATATCGATGCCGGTTTCTTGTTTTAGTTTTTGGACAACTTTCGGGACCACTCCAGGCAGGACTTCGATAAAGTGGGGTTCGGTTTTTTGGACGAGTTTAATGCTTTTTTCCATCGCTGAGGAGTCGATAATAAACGCACGTTGAATCGCGTAAACCCCCTTTTGTTTTGCTTTTATAATGACGTTTCCTTTCGTGGAAATGATCCCATACGGCTTAATTTCTTGGCAAACATACTCGGTTGCATACTCGTCACTTTTAAGCCCATGGATCAAATCCATGTGTAAAAACATTTGTTTATTGGCTTGTTTGGCGTATTGAAACACGCTCTTTACCATTCCTACATGCATGTCCAAAAAGACGCCGTATGTATAGTTCGTCCGGAGAAGGAGGTCAAAATCCTTCATCGACCGGACGGCGGGTAGTATTTGTTGATTAAATATTGGCATTTCCTTACCTCCTTATTCTTTTTCATGACGATTGATAATCATTTCGGTTATTTCGGATAGTTTCATAGCAGGAATTCCTTCTTCTTCCAGCATCTCCGGTAAAATATTTTTTAAGAAATATTGAACACAATGTAAATCATCATACTGGCAAATGGTGTCTAATGCCTCTTCGTACATTTCTAAAAAGAGCGGCTCTGGATTCCCTTTTTGAATTTCTCCAAACGACTCGTACAACAAGTCAATTTTATCCGCTACCGCTAAAATTTTTCCTTCTAACGTGTCGTCTTTTGCTTCCGTAAAGCGGCGGAAGTATACATCCTGATACTCCTTCGGAAACTCTTTTAAAATAAACTTTTCCGTCATTTGTTTTTCCACTTGGTTAAAAAGTTCTTTTAATTCGTTGGAGGCATATTTGACCGGTGTCTTAATATCTCCAGTGAACAACTCTGGATAATCGTGGTTGAGTGCTTTTTCATATAACGCTTTCCAATCGACCGTACGCCCCATTTGTTCTTCGACCGTTCCTAAAAACTGAGCGATTTTTGTTACTTTAAACGAATGACTCGCCACAGAATGACTTTGATATTTAAACTTCCCTGGACAGCGATATAATTCTTCTAAATCAGATAAACTTTTAAAATAGTTATGAATTCCCATTGATGTACCCCCTTTGCTGTAAAATTTTAAGAGATTGTAGCACATGAAATCCTTTTCAGACAAATGTTTTATTAGTTTATGAAAAGGGAGAACATATGGAAATTGATGATTTGCTCATATTTGAGTATTTTGCTCTTAAATGATCGATTTTTTCTCGTAATTTCGTGATGGTTTCCCATAAATTTGAAATTTTTGCTCGTAATTTAGACGTTTTACTCATAAAGTTCAACTTTTCCCACAAAAATTCGATGCGAAACTCATTAGATGCTGCGTTTTGCTCATTAATTCGTATATTTGCTCCTAAATCATGAATTTTTTCTCATAAATTCGCGAAGGTTTCCCATAAAGTTAAAATTTTTGCTCGTAATTTAGATGTTTTGCTCATAATATTTATCTTTATCCCAATTTGATAGAAATGCTGCTTTGGATGCTGGGCTTTGCTCATAAATTCGTATTTTTGCTCCTACATGATAAATTTTTTCTCATATCTTCGCGGAGTTTTCCCATAAATTTGGAATTTTTACTCATAATTAGACATTTTGCTCATAATTAAACTTTTTCTCACAAAATATTTTTTAAAATTTGATAGAAATTCACTGGATGCTGGGTTTGCTCATAAATTCGTATTTTTGCTCCTACATGATAAAATTTTTCTCATATCTTCGCGGAGTTTTCCCATAAATATGAAATATTTGCTCGAAATTTTGACGTTTGCTCATAAAATTCATCTTTTTATCACAAAATATTTTTTTTAAATTTGATAGAAATTCACTGGATGCTGGGCTTTGCTCATAAATTCGATTTTTGCTCCTACATGATAAATTTTTTCTCATATCTTCGCGGAGTTTTCCCATAAATTTGGATTTTTTACTCATAATTAGACATTTTGCTCATAAAATTAAACTTTTTCTCACAAAATATTTTTTAAAATTTGATAGAAATTCACTGGATGCTGGGTTTGCTCATAAATTCGTATTTTTGCTCCTACATGATAAAATTTTTCTCATATCTTCGAGGAGTTTTCCCATAATTTTGGAATTTTTACTCATAATTAGACATTTTGCTCATAAAATTAAACTTTTTCCCACAAAATATTTTTTAAAATTTGATAGAACTTCTACGTTTATTTGGCTCCTAACTAATGAATTTTTGCTCATAACTTTGAGAAAGATTTCCAAATTTTGCTCATATCAAATTTTAAAAAGATGTAGTTTCTCATAAAAAATTTGAAGGAATTTTTATCATCATATCGAAATCAGAAGTAGAAAGGAGGAATGAAGTTTGATTATTAAACCTAGAGGTATTCCACTACGTATAGAACAAAATGCGGCTTTATTACGTAGACTTGTAAAACATCATCCGAAGCGATTAGACATTGAAGAAGATTTATCCAAACGAATCGCTGGCTTTCGCGGTGAACAACGGATAGACTACCAATTAAAACTACTACCTCACGAAGATTATGATTTGTTTTTTGATTTACGATTAACCGATCACATCGCTTTTTTTCAATTAGATACCCTCATTGTTTCCCCTTATTTTTGTGCTATTCTCGAAGTCAAAAACATTTCCGGTACCCTCCAATTTGATTCCCAGTTCCAACAAATGATACGGATTCATGATGAAAAAGAAGAACGGTTTCCAAACCCCGTATTACAAGTGAAAAGACAACAGCTTCAGTTCGAACGTTGGTTAGCCCTTCACCAACTTCCTCCCGTTCCGATCGAATATGCAGCGGTTATTAGTAATTCCTCTACTATACTAAAATCTTCTTCAAACAGCCGTTTTTACGATGAAAAACGAATGATCCTTGACGAAGGAATATTAGAACAAATCGGAAAATGGTCGAAAATGTATAAAAAAAGAATGTTTTCGTTGGATAACCTCAATCGATTGAAAAAGCTATTATTAAAGCACCATACTCCTTACCGGGTAAATATTTTAACGTTGTATAACATTGATTCCATAGACATATTACGAGGGGTCATTTGTCCAAAATGTAGCCATGGACCGATGAAGCGGATTTTTGGAAAATGGCACTGTTCCAATTGTTTAACAACCTCTAAATCTGCGCATATTCAAGCATTGTACGATTACTTTTTACTGTTTCAGCCGACTATTACGAATAAACAATTGCGTTCCTTTCTCCTTCTTCATGACCGTCATCACGCCAAATATTTGTTAAAACAATTACATCTCTCATCCAAAGGTCACAACAAAGATCGAGTATATTTCCTTCATGAAGAACTCTTTTCTCAATTAGGATATTCGAATGTCTTACAAACTCAGAAGTCTTGATAACAAGCTCCTCTTTTATAACTTACTCCGACTCATTTGTCTACGGTATTCCATCGGCGTCATTCCTTCTGTTTTTTTGAACAGCCGGGAAAAATACGTCACATCTTCGATCCCGACTTCTTTGGCAATGGCGGAAATTTTCAGATTAGTAGTTGAAAGTAGGCGTTTTGCTTTGGACAAGCGATAGTATGTTAGATATTGCATCGGGCTCATCCCCATCGTCTTTTGCATACATCGCGTCATATAATCAGGATGAAAATGTAATTGGCGAGATACATCTTTCATTTGAATCGGCTGCTGATAATGCCTATGAATATAGGATATGACTTGTTCGCAGACGTTTTCAGACGCACTCGGAATATGAAGCGCCTGCTTTTGCAATTGGAGTAAAAATTCATAGAACACCATTTGCTGTTTTAACGCATAATCGACCGTTTGTTCTTCCGGCAGTCGGACTAATTGTATTAACAGCTTCTCCACGACTTCTTTTCGCGAAAGCTTTCCGTACTGAGGAAGGTGCATTTGATATCGGGCTGGTTCAACAAAGGTCGCCTCTTTTTCAAAAATATCTCCCCAACTAATTTCTTTGTCTTCTACCACTTGATAGTCGTGTTCAAGCATAAAATGCACCCAAATAAAATCGGTATCTTCCGTACACGGTCGATGACCAAAATGTTCTCGTTCTGCTAAAAGAATCATATATTCACCTTCAGCTACTATATATGACTCGTTTTTTTCCGTCATAAATAAGGTCCCTTTTTGGACATACAACAGATCAAACACCGAAAACGTACGTTTAAAATGCTTTTTTCCCTTAAGAAAAGTTGCTTCTCCCCCTTTAATGAACGTGGGAAATGGAGGAGCAGTAAACACAATCAGCGCCATCTTCACTCACCTTTTAGGTCGGAATAATCCAAATCATATCGTTTCCATCTCTTTCTATTATAAGCACTCCTAAGTACACTGAGAATAGTTTGCACGTCGGAATTATCAAAAGGAGTGGACAGCATGAAGAACGTAAAAAACCTGTCCTTGTTTGCCATTACGTGGCCGATTTTCATTGAAATTTTGCTCCATATGCTGATGGGGAACGCCGATACGTTAATGTTAAGCCAATACTCAGACGAATCCGTAGCAGCTGTAGGAGTTGCGAATCAAATTTTATTTGTCATCATCGTTATGTTTGGTTTTATTGCTACGGGGACTTCTGTGTTAGTTGCTCAGCATTTAGGGGCTAAGGAAAATCAAGAAGCGGAAGAAGTCTCTAGAGTATCGATTGTCGGAAACTTACTGTTCGGACTCCTTCTTAGTGTATGTTTAATTGTTTTTGGGGAATCCATTCTACAGTTGATGAAGCTACCAAGAGAATTATTTGCTGAAGCTTACGGGTATTTACTCATTGTTGGTGGTTTCTCATTTGTGCAGGCACTGATTATGACCATGGGAGCGATTTTAAAAAGCAATGGGTATACTCGAGATACGATGTACATTACGATTGGGATGAATCTGCTCAATGTGCTTGGCAATTACTTGTTCATATTCGGACCGTTCGGGTTTCCGGTGTTAGGTGTTCAAGGGGTGGCCATTTCCACGACCGTAAGCCGTGTGCTGGCAATGGGAGTCCTGTTTGTTTTACTCCTTAAACGAACGAGCTTGTCAATCCGGCCCTCTCTATGGTTCCCTTTACCGGTGCGCCATGTGAAAAACTTATTAAAAATCGGGATTCCATCCGCAGGAGAACATTTATCGTACACCTCATCCCAAATGCTCATTATGTACTTTATTACGATGATGGGTACCGAAGCAATTACAACGAGAATCTATACTCAAAATATCATGATGTTTATTTTTTTATTTGGCGTGGCGGTTAGTCAAGGAACGCAAATTATCATCGGACATTTAGTTGGGGCTAAGGCTTTTCAAGAAGCGTATGATCGGTGTTTAAAAAGTTTAAAGCTTGCAATCATCGTTGCTATTGCCATGGCGATTGGTGTATCCATGTTTTCAGATACGCTTTTTTCTATCTTCACTTCGAACGATCACATTATTCAAACCGGGGGTACACTTTTATTATTAACGATAATTTTAGAACCAGGCCGCTCGTTTAACTTGGTCATCATTAATGCGTTACGGGCAGCAGGAGATGTGAAACTTCCTGTATACATGGGAATCTTGTCTATGTGGGGACTGGGTGTACCCATTTCCTATTTCCTTGGTATCGAGTTTGGCCTTGGGTTAATCGGGATTTGGATCGCCTTTATCATAGACGAATGGATTCGCGGACTCGTCATGCTTTGGCGCTGGCGAACGAGAGTGTGGGAACAAAAATCCTTTGTGAAGGCGGAGCTTAAAATAACTTAATGGCAAGTTATTTCAGTGTCGGGGAAAGAAGCTAAAAGCAGGTTTATGAGCAAATTATTCGGGTTATGGGAAATTTTTTGATATAGGAGAAAAGATTTCAAGATTATGAGAAAAAACTTTTGATTTATGAGAAAAAATTTCGATTTTATGAAAAAAACTACTACTTTATGAGAAACCAATTTAAATTTATGAGCAATACCTTTCGATTTAGGAAAAAATATTTAGGTTTATGAGAAAAACTCAGCTTTATGAGAAATCAATCCAAATTTATGAGCAAAAACTTTCGATTTATGAGAAAAAATTTCAAGTTTATGAGAAATTAATTCAAGTTATGAGCAAAAACTTCAGATTTATGAGAAAAAATTTCGATTTTATGAGAAAAACTCCAACTTTATGAGTAATCAATCCAAGTTATGAGCAAAAATTCCTACTTTATGAGAAATAACTCAAGTTCATGAGAAAAATCTCTGCTTTATGAGAAATACATGCAAGTTTATGAGCAAAAACTTTCGATTTATGAGAAATAATTTCAAGTTTATGAGAAAAAACTTCAACTTTATGAGTAATCAATCCAAGTTATGAGCAAAAATTCCTACTTTATGAGAAATAACTCAAGTTCATAAGAAAAATCTCTACTTTATGAGAACTAAATTCAAATTTATGAGCAAAAACTTCTACTTTATGAGAAATAACTCAAGTTCATGAGAAAAATCTCTGCTTTATGAGAAATACATGCAAGTTTATGAGCAAAAACTTTCAATTTATGAGAAAAAATTTCGATTTTATGAGAAAAACTCCAACTTTATGAGAAATATATTCAATTAAGAGAAAAATTTTAGTTATAAGCAGGGCATTTACCCTGCTTTTTGATTTTTTGCACATCAGAACAATTCTCGTTTGTATGTCATTGTTCTTACATTAATCATTCTCTTCATTATTTTGATTTCTGCGTTCCGTTTCGATTGCTTCAAAGGTGTTCAATTGGGGGGAGCCGTTTTTTTGTTTGGCGTTGTTGTTACGCTGAGCATTCGCGTTCCCTTTTTTCGTTCGTCCCATGATGATGCCTCCTTTCAACTCTTATCGATTGTAGTGTTACCTTCTTAACAGATGTTATACTTTTATTTTGCTTGACATAATGTTATTATGTTCAACTTATTTCAGTTGATTGAAAATTATATGTCAACAAAAAAACCGACAATTTCAGGAATAACTGAAACTGCCGGTTGTTTATATTACATCACACGCTTAAACATTTTTTCTAGTTCATATGTGGAGAAATGAACGATAATCGGGCGACCGTGCGGACAAGTAAACGGATCGGACGATTGCCGTAATTCATCGAGCAGCGCTTGAATTTCATCCGGACGTAAATATTGGTTCGCTTTAATCGAAGCTTTACAGCTCATCATAATGGCCGCTTCTTCACGCAATTTTTTCACGTCCACTTTTTTCATTTGCAGGACTTGTTCGATCATTTCTTCGATAATCGACTGTTCTTCCCCTTTAGGAAACCATTGCGGATGCGACCGGACGATAAAACTATGGTGTCCAAACGGTTCTAAAAAGACGCCGACTTTTTCAAGTTCTTCGCGGTGCTCCATGATCTTGACGTATTGGTCGTTCGAATATTCGAGCGTTAGCGGAACTAATAGTTCTTGTAATTCGTTCGTTACTTGGCCGACTTTTTCCCTGTAGTATTCGTATTTAATCCGCTCTTGCGCGGCATGTTGGTCGATAATGTACAGACCGTTTTCGTTTTGCGCTAAAATGTAAGTTGCGTGCATTTGTCCAATCGGATATAACGGGGGAACGCGAGAGCTTTTGGGCTCTTCTTTTTCTGTTTCTGCTGCTTGTTTTTGTAAAAGAGGTTCTTCTTGACTAACAATCGATTCGGCAGCAAAATCCGTCATGATTGGCTCAAGATGTTCCTCTGTCTCGCTTCTTTCGTCTTCTTTTGTCATCGGTGAAAACAATGGCTTCGTCTCTTGAACGACTGGCGCTTCTTTCTCCTTAGGCGGTTCACTTTTGACTGGTGAACGATCCGGTAAATGGTCTAAGTCAAACGATGCTTGTTCCGTTTTCGGCTGCGGTTTGCGAATTGTTGACGTAACCGACGGAATAAGTTCTTGTTGTTTTAACGCTTGTTGAATCGTCTTGGTTACTAATTCAAAAAGCTCTTGCTCTTTACTTAACCGCACTTCCATTTTGGATGGGTGGACGTTCACATCGACTAAAATCGGATCCATTTCAATCGAAAGAAGAACAATTGGATACCGCCCGATTGGTAATAACGTATGATAGCCTTCTTGCACCGCTTTCGCAAGACCATAATTTTTAATGAAGCGACCGTTAATCATCGTTGAAATATAGTTACGGGAGGCACGCGTCACTTCCGGCAAGGTAATATACCCTTTAACGGTAAAATCTAGAGATTTCGCTTCAATCGGAATCATTTTTCGAGCGACGTTTGTCCCATAAATGGAAGCGAGAACTTGCCGTACATCTCCGTTTCCGGAAGTTTGCAGGAGGGTCCGGCCATTATGGCGTAGTCGGATGGACACTTCTGGATGAGCAAGAGCCAGCCGGTTCACCACATCGGTAATATTTCCGAGCTCCGTATGAATCGTTTTCATATATTTGAGTCGCGCCGGTGTGTTGTAAAACAAATCGGTGACCGTAAAATCGGTCCCTTTTCGACTGGACGTCCGCTCATGTAAAACAACCTTGCCTCCTTCGATCCGAACGTGGGTCCCAGCTTCTTCCCCCGTGCTCGTTTTGACTTCCACACACGATACGGAGGCGATACTAGGCAAGGCTTCGCCGCGGAACCCTAACGTCCGAATGCGAAACAAATCGTTTTCGTCTTTGATTTTACTGGTGGCATGGCGTTGAAACGCAAGGAGCACATCATCCGGCTCCATCCCGTCCCCGTTATCAAGAACACGAATTTTTTGCAATCCCGCTTCTTCCACATCAATTTCGACGATTGTACTATTCGCATCAATCGCATTTTCGACCAACTCTTTTACCACGGATGCCGGCCGTTCGACGACCTCACCGGCGGCAATTTTGTTCGATAACGCGTCATCGAGCTGTCTAATTTTTCCCATGCTGTCCCCCCTATCTTTGAAAAATTAAACGTCATTTTATTTTCTTATGCAATTCGTAAAGCGTGTTTAACGCTTGCATCGGTGTCATGTCTAATATATCGAGCGCCTTTATCGCTTCGAGTACTTGTTTTTCTTTGGACGACAGCGTCGGTTTTTCTTTTTTGACCGGTTCGTCAAAGAACGACAATTGTTCGATCGGTTCGGTTGTCTCTACTGCTTCACGTTTCGGAGATTGATCAATTGTTTTTTCAACAACAGGTTTTTCCCCTTGTTCAAATGTTGCTAAAAGTTCATTCGCCCGCTGAATGATTTGATCTGGAAGTTGAGCTAGCTCGGCAACATGAATGCCGTAGCTTTTATCCGCTGCCCCTTCTTTAATTTTGTGCAAAAAGACGACTTTTCCGTTTTGTTCGATGGCGCTGACATGGACGTTTTTCAGTTTGTCTAATTCGTTTTCTAACACCGTTAATTCATGGTAGTGGGTAGAGAATAACGTTTTCGCGCCGATATGTTCATGAATGTATTCGATCATCGCTTGTGCTAGTGCCATTCCATCGTACGTGCTTGTTCCGCGTCCAATTTCGTCAAATAGAATTAAACTGTTTTGGGTGGCGTTGGAGATTGCGTTATTTGCTTCGAGCATTTCAACCATAAACGTACTTTGACCGGAAATGAGGTCATCAGCTGCCCCAATACGGGTAAACACTTGGTCAAAAATCGGCAGATCCGCTCGTTTAGCCGGAACGTAACAACCGATTTGAGCTAAAATCGCCGTTAAGGCAATTTGACGCATGTACGTACTTTTACCCGACATGTTTGGTCCCGTAATTAACAGCATTTCGCGCTCGCGGTCCATATAACAATCGTTCGGAACGTATTCTTGGGAACGCATCACTTTTTCGACTACCGGGTGACGCCCTTCTTCGATGACAAGACGGCGTTCTTCATTAAATGTTGGTCGAACGTAGTGTCTTTCTTCACTGACTGTCGCAAAGCATTGCAACACGTCGATTTCGCTTACTACTTTTGCCAACTGCTGCAGGCGTGGAATAAACGGTTTTACATATTCACGTAACTCCACGAATAACTCGTATTCAAGCTGCATGCTTTTTTCTTCTGCTTGTAAAATAAGCGCTTCTTTTTCTTTTAGTTCTGGTGTAATAAACCGTTCGGCATTTGTTAACGTTTGTTTTCGTTCATAACGCCCTTCTTCTAACAAGTGCAAGTTTGCTTTCGTCACTTCAATGTAATAACCGAATACCCGGTTGTACCCAATTTTTAATGACTTAATCCCCGTCCGTTCGCGTTCTTCACGTTCGAGTTGCGCAATCCAGCTTTTCCCGTTTTTGCTCGCATCGCGATACGTATCGAGTTCTTGATGATATCCTTCGCGAATAATGCCCCCTTCTTTCACGCTTAACGGTGGTTGGTCCACTAGGGCACGTTCCAGACGATCAGTCATCTCTTCTAGTGGATCCATGTTATCTGCAAGCTTGTCCGCCTCATCGTTTCCAAGTTGACGAAGGACGGATTGAATCGCTGGAATTTGCTGTAGCGAACGGCGTAATTGCACTAAGTCCCGAGCGTTGACGTTACCAAAAGCGACACGTCCAGCTAACCGTTCTAAATCGTACACTTCTTTTAATAATTCGCGAAGATCTTGGCGCTCAAAATAATGCTCTTTCAACGCTTCTACTAAAGTTAAGCGGCGTTCAATTTCTTGAAGGTCCAATAGTGGACGGTCGATCCATTGTTTTAACAGACGGCCGCCCATCGCGGTCATCGTGTCATCTAAAAGCCAAAGAAGCGAACCTTTCCTACCTTTCGTGCGAATTGTTTCCGTTAATTCTAAGTTGCGTTTCGAAAAATAATCGATTTTCATGTATTGATGAATGTGGTATGGGGCTGCTTCTTGTAAATGTTCTAGGCTTCGTTTTTGGGTACGGAACAAATAGTTTAATAGTCGCGCAACCGTAACGCGCATTTTGTCTTGGGTTAGCGGCGTTAACAAATGGGAAAAGGCGTCGCGAACGGACTCGTCGTCTTCAAACGAAATGGTTACTACCGATCGCTCGCGCATTGCTCGCTGAAGTTCTCCGTCAAACGAGGAGGCAACAACGACTTCTTTCGCTCCTAGTGTAGCTAATTCATTTAATACCAAGTCAAAGGAACCGTTTAACAATGTGACTTTATGCTCACCGGTCGTTAAGTCAATGGCCGCTAATCCGTACGTGTTGTCCGAAAAATCACTGACTGTCGCGATAAAGTTGTTTTCTTTGTCGGCAAGTCCTTTTCCTTCCATCACCGTTCCCGGGGTGATGAGTTGAACGACTTCCCGTTTGACGACCCCTTTTGCTTGCTTTGGGTCTTCGGTTTGTTCACAAATTGCGACTTTATATCCTTTTTCAATGAGCTGCTCAATATAGCTGGATGCCGAATGATAAGGGACACCACACATCGGAATCCGTTCGTCCCCACCGTCGCGGCTCGTTAATGTAATTTCCAGTTCTTGAGCTGCTTTAACTGCATCATCAAAAAACATTTCGTAAAAATCGCCTAAACGAAAAAATAAAAAGGCATCTTGATAATCTGCCTTGATTTGTAAGTATTGTTGAATCATCGGCGTGTATTTGGCCATATATGTCTAACCCTTTCTATTAACGTACTCATCTCTCGAATTTACATTATATCATACTTTTTCTATCACTCTTTAAAAACAAATTGGATAGACGTTGAAGGAAAATTGTGCCATAATAAAAAAGTCTGAATTTTACGTTTTTATGTGAGGAGAGTTTCCATGTCCGTTGTATTTCATGAAATGAACCACGAAAAATTTATGAAAGAAGCATTAAAAGAAGCCGAAGAAGCAGCGAAACGGGGCGACCGTCCGATCGGATGTGTGATTGTCCATGAAAATCGTATCATCGCCCGAGGCTCGAACCGCTTTTCCACATTAGACAGTAAAATTGCCCACGCGGAAGTAATGGCGATGCATCAATGCGCCTCTTTTTTAAAAAAATACTCATATGATTGCGTCTTATACACAACGTTAGAGCCTTGTATCATGTGTTTAACGACCATTGTGATGGCCAACATTCCGTACGTCGTCTTTGGCTGTCACGATCGATATTTCCAACTAGATAAATTTATCCAAGCGAATCCCTACATCGAAAAACGGATAAAAGCCTATAAGGGAGGGGTACTTGCGGATGAATCTTATCAACTAATTCACACATATTACCCAGAAATGGCGGAGCTCATATCTACAGGTAAGAAGCCACAAGGCTATGGGAGAAAGTAAAAAAGACGGATGATGTATATTTTTTATTTGGAGTTAGAAGGGAGGCAAAAAAAGTCATTTCAGAAAATGAATGGTGTCGTTATTTTCAAATGTCGCAAGATGTGTTCATGCGGTGTCATCGTTCCGAAAGACCATTGAGACCGTATTTGACAAGGAATGGAAGTTAACGTTTAAATCGTGATACGATCTCGTTTCTTTTCCAATGGCTTTTTTCTAAACGTTTGTTCCTAATAAACAAGCATTCTTTTAATATAATAGATATGGTATAATATACCAAAACGAGGTGAAAAGATAATGTATATCGGTGACATCATTTATCTGTTATTTACAATTTTGATCCCTATCGTGTTTATCGCCGCAATTATATTTTTTGTTCGTTCATCAAAGAAAAGGAAAGAGCAATTGGATAGAATTGAGAAAAAATTGGATAAAGTGTCAGGACAAGCACCTAAGCAATAGACGAAACAAGCTCGGCTTCAACAAGTCGAGCTATATACATTTTCCTATTTTTTAATACGACGGCCTCTTTTCATAAGGCTCTAGCGTGCCAACGATTGCCTTCTTTTGATCTTCTATCAAACTACGAATTACGCCTTGTGAGATTTCTTCATGAGTCAGCCATCTAGAATGGTTTCCTTCTAACACAAAGCCTAAATACACTTCACGATACAAACAGTTTGGCGGCAAATGAATCGTTTCTTGCTGGAAATACCGTCGGCTCCCTTTTACATGGTAAAGAAGCCATTGCTCCGTTTCAGTTGCTATAAGTTGACTCATAACTTCTAAATTGTCATTCGATTGACTCCAGCTCACAACTAAATTAATGGGTCCATATTTGTTCATTGTTTGACGGAGCTGATTTTTAACCGACTCATAGTCCGTATAATCAACGACAAGGTTTGTTATTCGCTCAGGATATGGCGCTCGTTCGTTCAGACGCTGATGTTTTTTTCCATTGCGTCCGATAACCGAAACATGATACCCGTTGTTTGTAAGCCACAAGCATACGTCCGCTAACATGCCGGTCCCCCCAACGACGAGCGCGTGTGTTCTTTTTTTCATGTGTATCACCTCGAATGACGGAAAATTCCTACATTTTTTATTATAACATTTATTTTCTAACATTTTCCATCACCAATCTTTTCTTCTTTCATGCTCCCTCTAAGGGACAGCTACCATCTAATATTTTATATTTATCAAACAAGAAAAAAACTAGGAAGATTACCTTCCTAGCCGGTTAACGTTCTTTGGAACTTTCTAAAAACTCAGGGTTAATTTCTTCTTCTAATTCGTCGTCATCGACGTCATCGAAATCCCAATCATCATCGTCGCTAAAGTTACCTTGGGTAATGTTTACGACGACTTTTGTTTCACCGATGACTTCGGCTAAAAATTCTCTTTCTACGTTGACAACAATCTTGTTTCCTTTGGCAATTTCCGCCTCGACGCAGTTAGGCTGTTGTATCACACGGGCAACGACTTCTTTGTCATCAATGACATCTGAATCACGGTATCTCAGTTTGATTACATCTGCATAATCCACCGTTTCAGTGACAACGCTTGTTTTCGTGTTGTCATGATGAGAATACCAGACGTTAATATCGTATTGGCCAACAATTTCCACCTTTTTCCCTTGTTTCCGTGCACGGTAGGAATGATTAATAATCCAGCAGCCTAATATGCTCGAAGGTGGATGGGGTGGATTAATCGTATGATTGGATTGCGTGAATTTACGTCCTTTTGCGACGATTGATTTTGTAATAATCTCTCTGTAATCTGCCATCGAGCGAACCCTCCTCATTCAATTTCATATCATCTTATGTGGGACAAATGACAAATGTGCGATGAAGAAACCTAAAGATAATGACATACATTCGGTCATAATTCATTGTATGCGCCTTTTTCGGAAAACTTCACTAATCTATAAAGAAAATTATGTACAAAAAACACCTCCATCTTTTTTGAAGTGGAGGTGTTTACACATTTTACGCTGCTTTCGCTTGTTTTTCTTCCGCATTATTTTTTACAAACATATAAAGCGAAGCACTAAAAATGATGAGATAGCCGATGATACTGAATAGATCTGGTGTTTGACCGAAAATAAACATACTTAACAGCGTGGAAAAAACAATATTCGAATAAAAAAAGATAGATATTTCTTTTGCCGGAGCAAATTTATAAGCCATCGTAATGCCAAATTGACCAAGGGTAGCAAAAACTCCCGCTAACAAGAGATAGATCCATTGCTCAAGTGTCATCGGTACGTACGTAAAAAGAACAAATGGCAGCATCATGATCGTCGTGAAAAAGGAAAAGTAAAAGACAATCGTATAATATTTTTCCCTGTTCCCTAGCGCACGTAACACCGTATACGCACCAGCAGCAAACACGGATGAAGCAATTCCGGCTGCATACGGGATAATATCCACGTTAAATTGCGGTTTGATAACAAACAATGTACCGAGAAAGGCAATGATAATCGACGTCATTTGAAAAGGTTTTGCTTTTTCCTTTAAAAATATAGCGGAAAAAATAATTAATAAAAACGGACTTAACTTGTTAAGCATATCCGCATCCGACAGGACTAAATGGTCAATTGAATAAAAATAAAACAAGATGCCGAGCATACCAAGGATGGAGCGAAGTAATAACAGTGGTTGATTTTCTTTTTTTCCAAAAAGCCGTTCGCGATGATACACCACCATCCCAAAAGCGACGAGAGCTGATATCGCATTTCGAAATAACGTTTTTTGTACGGTCGGTAAATCGCCTGATAACTTGACAAAGGCGGACATCATCGCAAATCCAAAGGCAGATAAAAGTAATAATAAAACGCCTTTATTCCGATCACTCATGCTGTTCTTCCTCTCCATGAATAACTTCACCACTATACGATAACAAAAAAGACCATCTATTGACAAAAAGTAGGATTTCCCTATTTTTTTGTAAAATGCTGCTATGTTATATGTCAAAGTTGTTTTTTAGCAAGTGATTCACACGGCGGCGACTCCAGCGGGAACAAGAAGCCGCAAGACCCTTACTTGAGCGCGGCTTGCGGCTTGCCCGCGGAAAGCGTCCCCCACAAGCGGAATGTATAAATATCAAAGTATCGTTTATCAGAACCCTGTAAAAAATCCCCCACAGACTTTTCTGTGAGGGAATGACAAATTAACTGCAGCTACCAGGGTAGCTATTTTTTACTTTGGCACCTGTTTCACCACGGAGAAGGTCGCCACCTGTGGATAAAATGATTTCGTCTGTTACAGTATTTGAAATCGTTGAAGCGACAATTTGTAGCAAATCGTTTACTTCCACTTGCGATTGCTTAAATTCTTGAACAATTGGCAGTTCATCTAATTCCTTTTCGATTTTCTCAATTTTTTCTTCCACCATTTTTAACGCTTCTGTTTTCCCGTAATGCTGGAAGTTCACTGCTTGCTTTTGTAAGCTTTTCAGACTGGCAATTAGCTCACGTACTTTTTGATTTTCGTGAATTTGTGCTTCCGCGCGTTTAAAAAAGTCAACTTCTTCTGTTTCGGCAATCATTTTCGCTAACTCTTTGGCGCGCTCCATAATGTCATCTTTTGTATATTTGGCCATTTTTATTTCACCTCGATTGCTTCTTCCACCATTTCCCCGTCAAGAGTCCATGTTTTCGCTTTTGTAATTTTTACTTTTACCAGCTGACCAATCGCTGATTTTGGTCCTTTAAAGTTAACGAGTTTATTTTTACGAGTGTAACCCGCTAAAATGTCTGGATTATTTTTAGATTCACCTTCCACAAGAACTTCGACGACTTTTCCTTCGTATTCTTTCATTTTCTTCGCGGAAATTTCGTTTACAAGGTTATTAAGTCGTTGCAGACGTTCTTTTTTTACTTCCATTGGCACGTTATCTTTCATTTTCGCCGCAGGAGTTCCTTCACGTGGTGAGTAAATGAACGTATAAGCAGAGTCAAATTCTACTTCACGATATAAAGATAACGTTTCTTCGAATTGCTCTTCTGTTTCATTCGGGAAGCCGACGATAATGTCAGTCGTTAACGCTACATCCGGAATCGCTTCTTTAATTTTACGAACGAGCTCTAAATATTGCTCACGCGTATATTTACGAGCCATAATTTTTAAAATATCACTAGATCCAGATTGAACTGGTAAGTGAATGTGCTCAACTAAGTTTCCGCGTTTCGCTAAAACTTCGATTAGACGATCGTCAAAGTCACGTGGGTGGCTCGTTGTGAAACGAATTCGCGGGATATCGATTTTGCGTAATTCATCCATTAAGTCACCTAAACCGTATTCCATATCTTCAAAGTCTTTACCATACGCGTTTACGTTTTGACCAAGAAGGGTGATTTCTTTATAACCTTGAGCTGCTAAATGACGTACTTCTTGGATAATGTCTTCTGGACGACGGCTACGCTCTTTACCACGTGTATACGGGACGATACAGTACGTACAGAATTTATCGCATCCGTACATAATGTTAACCCATGCTTTAATGTTTCCTTTACGTACTTTCGGTAAGTTTTCAATTACGTCTCCTTCTTTTGACCATACTTCGACGACCATTTCCTTAGACATGTAGGCCTCATTTAAAATGTAAGGAAGACGGTGAATGTTGTGCGTACCGAAAATCATGTCCACATATTGATATTGTTTTAAAATTTTATTAACCACTGACTCTTCTTGAGACATGCATCCACAAACCCCAAGAAGAAGGTCAGGATTTTCCATTTTTAATGGTTTTAAGTGGCCAATTTCACCGAACACTTTATTTTCCGCATTTTCACGGATGGCGCACGTGTTTAATAAAATCACGTTCGCATCTTCTGGACGGTCAGTTGGCTCATAGCCAAGCTCCATAAAAATACCGGCCATGACTTCCGTATCGTGTTCGTTCATTTGGCAACCATACGTACGGATGTAGAATTTACGCCCGTTCCCCATCCCTCTAAATTCTTCAGGAATTTCGAAGTCTTTATGATATTTGACTTCTTCTTTCCCGCGTTTTTTTGCATCTTTTAAGGATGGAGGAATATATACTCTTTCAAAATATTTACTGTAATCCTTCTCGGATTTTTTGTCCGATGGATTCACAGGGTTCACTTGTTGTGATTCTAAACGTTGTTTCTCGTTCATGAAAAATCCCCTTTCTAATGCAAAACTAAACAGGCATAAATATGCCCGTCATATTATTGTATAATATTCGTCAACATTTTTCACGCCCGAATTTTAGAAAATCATCAAACAACCACCTATACTACTAATCATCACCAATGAGCCAGTGATTCAAACATGATGTGCTTAATTCCCATATAGTATAAAATGTCTGTTGGCATTTGACAATCATCGAAGCCGTATTGTCGTGAATTGTTCACTTTTTATGAAGGCTGAGTACCACGATACAAAAATAAAAGTGCCATGATCAAACAAATAGCCCCCGCTACTCGATACCCGTTAAATGCTATTTTCGGACTGCCAAACCAGCCGAATGTGTCAATGAGAATACTAGAGATGACTTGCCCGCTCATGACCGCAATGATGGTGGTGGCTACTCCTAGCTTAGGTACGGATATAATGACAAAAACAACAAAGCCAGTCCCTAACAATCCGCCAAGTAATAACCAACGAGGGACTTGTAAAAATTGACCGAGAGCACCTTTACCAAAAAACAAAACAATCAATGTTAACATCACCGTCCCAACGAAAAAAGACACCCACGCCGCTTCTAAGCTCCCGATTCGCTTTCCAAGTCCCCCATTAATGGGAGCTTGAGTAGCTGAACAAACTCCAGCCAAAGTAGCTATGATTACATACACCCATGCCATATAATAACCCCCTCGATTATTTTCCAAATACATACATTCTCCTTTTTGAGCATTGACTCCTTTTTTGAGAAAAAGTATTTTTTACCACTCTTTTGTCAAGTTACTTTTTCTCCCGATTAAAAAAACCGTTTGCTCCAAAAGCAAACGGTTTTTTCAAATTATTGACATATTCGGTGTTATTATAGGCTGTATGAACCTACGCACCAATAGTATTCATATCATCTACTTTTGTATCACATACCTTTCACGGAGCTCATAAGCAGAGGAGCCATGTTCAACAAAATCCACAATTTTACACTTAATCATTTAAAAGCTTTTAAACGAAATTTGAGGGGAAGGAGATGGAAGTGATGGCTAGAAGAAGAAAACTAATAGAACTTTTGGTATGGTGAAAAGACTTAAGTAAAATTACGGAGGTCGCCGTCTTCATCAGTATTCCGTCCGCTGTCACCAATTTCAGAATCCTCTACCACAATACCTTCTTCGCTGTTACTTTCTCGCTCTTTTTTAGCCATCTGTCCCGTTTGATTTACGTTTGGTTCGACTTCTTTAGCGATCTGTCCGCCTTGACTTACGTTTGTCCCACGCTTTCCACTAATCTGTCCGCCGCCAATTGCTGATAGTGTAACACCAGCCTTGCCGCCTTGATTAGCAAGATTATTGTTGTTGTCATTGTTGTTGTAAATATTAATGTAAATGTTGAGTTCAATGGAAAAACCTTCTAAGTTATATTTAAAGGAGGCAGTTTTTTCTACATTTTCATCATCATAGTCGTTTTGATGTCCAGGCACAAGCATTTTTTCTCCTATTCTCACTTGAATATGATGGCCATCCTATCACGGCAATATAGTTGTCCACACTCTAATACTATTCGATATATATAGGTGTTTAACTTTGATCAACCTGGGAGAATAGGTAGGTCCAAACCTGTTAACACATTGTTTTGAGGATGAGGAGGCTTTCGTAAAGGTTGATAATAAACCTATTTTCCTTTTTATCTATGAAGGTTCCTCTTCTTCAGCGCTCTGTTCGCTTTCTTCAGAACCACCACCTGCTACGATAGTCCCTTTTTCGATGTCATTCTCTCCTTCTTTTTTAGCAATCTGTCCCATTTGATTTGCGTTTTGTCCCATATAAGTAATATATTCTCTGCTCTCCTTCTAGATTGAACGGTTGTCCACTCTTTAATGCCTATTTTTGATAAGTGTTAGAGAGTAGACAATAAAAATTCCAATCCACGTCCTTGTAATAAAAAAGTGCCCCTTTTAAGGGACACTTCTTCTTACATAAATTCGGCCACTAGTTCTTCAAATTTCTTTTCGTCAAGCTGTAAGTCCATTTTAGCTAACGGCTCTTCAGCATAGCCTTTAACAAGCTCTTGGTAAGACGGTTGGGACGTGTTTTGATAAATAAGGCCCGTTACTAAACCATCGTGTTTCATGAGTGTTTGCATCGCCATTTCACGATTGGATGGGTCGTACCCTTCAATATCACTTAATTTCGTTAAGTTTTCTTTAAACCATTCATACGTATTGACTTTGTTGTAAGTCACACATGGACTAAACACGTTAATAATGGAAAATCCTTTATGCTTGATTCCTGCTTCAATAAGCGCCGTTAATTCTTTTAAATCAGAAGAAAAGCTTTGGGCAACGAAAGTCGCACCAGCTGTTAACGCCATTTCCATTGGGGCAAGAGCTGGTTCAATAGATCCTGCCGGTGTTGATTTTGTTTTAAAACCGGCAGCCGAACGCGGAGATGTTTGCCCTTTCGTTAATCCGTAAATTTGGTTGTCCATGACGATGTACGTAATATCAATGTTGCGTCGAATCGCATGAATCGTATGGCCCATACCGATCGCAAAACCGTCACCATCACCACCAGATGCAATGACCGTTAATTCTTTGTTGGCCATTTTTAATCCTTGGGCAATCGGTAAAGCCCGACCGTGAATACCATGAAAGCCGTATGAATGAATGTAACCGGAAATACGGCCTGAACAACCAATCCCTGATACAACGGCGAGTTGTTCTGGCTCTAATCCAACGTTTGCTGCCGCACGTTGAATCGCCGCTTGTACAGAGAAGTCGCCGCATCCTGGACACCAGTTCGGTTTCACATTGTTACGAAAATCTTTAAAAGTAGCCATCTACAACAACTCCTTGCTACGTTGATGAATTTCATGCGGCAGGAATGGGGTTCCATCGAATTTTAAGATGGATTGAATTTTTTGCGCATAGCCGACATTCATTTTAATAATATTGGCTAATTGGCCAGTCGCATTGTTTTCTACGACCACGACTCGTTTTGCTTTTTCCATGAGCGGCGCGAGTTCTGCTGTTGGGAAAGGATGGATGAGACGAATATGAGCGTGGTTTACTTTTACACCTTCTTGTTCAAGACGTTCCATCGCTTCTTCAATTGCCCCGCGCGTTGAGTTAAAACCGATAAATAAAACATCAGGTTCTTCGTGTTTTACGTTTTTCGCAATTGGGTTTGGTATTGTTACGTTTGCTAATTTGCGCATTCGTTTTTCCATTTGCTCTTGTCGATTTTTCGATGCCTCTGACGGTTTACCCGTTTCATCATGTTCCACACCTGTTACATGATGAATTCCGTTTTTCATTCCAGGTAGGACCCGTGGGGAAATTCCATCTTCCGTCAGTTCATAGCGTTTAAAGTATTGTTTAGCTTCTAATTCTGGAAGCTCTGATTCATCTTGCACAAGTTTTCCACGGCGAATTTCCACTTTGCTGAAGTCAAGCGGTTCAACCGTTTGTTTACCTAAGGAAAGCTGCAAATCTGATAAAACAATTACTGGACACTGATACTCTTCTGCTAAGTTAAATGCCTCAACGGTATCATAAAACGCCTCTTCGGCTGTACTTGGGGCAATGACAATTTTCGGAATTTCCCCATGCGTACCGTAAATCATCGCCATTAAATCGGATTGTTCTTGTTTTGTTGGAAGTCCCGTCGAAGGACCACCTCGTTGTGTATCAACAATGACTAACGGCGTTTCTGTCATACCAGATAAACCGATGGCTTCCATCATTAATGACAATCCAGGACCTGCAGATGCAGTAAACGCACGAATACCACCGTAGTTGGCACCAATCGCCATTGTCGCTGCGGCAATTTCGTCCTCGGTTTGAATGACCGTACCACCAACATCAGGGAGCTTTTTAATTAAGTATTCCATAATTTCTGATGCTGGTGTAATTGGATAAGCCGCCATTAAACGAGCTCCGCCGGCTAAAGCTCCAAGTGCAATTGCATCATTTCCGATCATAAACATTCGTTTTTTTCCATCAGCTTCCGCTAATTGGAACGTTTTATCGTCACCGATAAGCTCCTTCATCGTTTCAAAACCTTTTTTAATGGCTTCCATATTTTTTTGAACCACTTGATCGCCTTTTCGTCCAAAAATTTCTTGAACGACATCTTTAAAATGATCAATTTTTAAATTTAATACTGCACATGTAGCTCCGATTGCGACCATGTTTTTCATTAACGATGTGCCGAGTTCAGTTGCAATCTCGGTAAATGGAACGGAAAATAATCGTACGTTTGTGTCCTCCGGTTTTTCTGGGTTAAACTTGGCATCTGCTATAATGATCCCTTTATCGTGCAATTCTTTATAGTTCACATCAATCGTTTCTTGATCAAAGGCCACTAATATATCTAAATCGTCAGCAATCGCCCGAACAGGTTTTGTACTTACACGAATTTTATTATTCGTATGTCCCCCTTTAATACGGGACGAGAAGTGACGATAACCATATAAGTAATATCCTAAGCGATTTAAAGCAAGGGAAAAAATCTCGCCGGTACTTTCAATTCCTTCACCTTGCTGCCCGCCAACTTTCCATGAAAGCTGTTGTTGCATCGTACGACACCCTTTCTTCTAAACAAAAACTCTATGACATAGTTTATCATTTTTCTCTATAAATCTCTAGAAAATAAAAAAATAGAGGTGTATAAATTTACAGAAAATTATTCCAAATTCATATTTAACCTTCATAAATTCGGGCTTTTAAGATTTAATTAAAATACATTTGCGCGTATAAAAATAAAGTTATACACCTAAACCTTCGACTGGAAATCGGTCAACAAAGTTTTGATATAAAAATTTCACCACTTGACTTTCAGAATAATACTTTTGCAATTGGTTTATCAATTGGTCATAATAACGATACGATTCTAAGCCTAAAGTCGGAGAATCGATGCCATCAAAGTCCGACCCAAAACCGAGATGATTTTCTCCTCCAAGCGAACAAATATACTCTACATGTCTTAACACATCATCAATCGTTGCTCTTCCATCTGTTCGTAAAAAATAAGGAACAAACGTTACACCAATGACACCATCTGCTTCGATAAGAGCACGAATTTGCCTGTCTTTTAAATTCCGAGGATGTGGTGTGATGCTTGCACAATTGGAATGGGTGGCCACTGGATGCTTGGCGATTTCGATGACATCCCAAAATGCTCGTTCACATAAATGAGAAACATCTGTCCATATGTTCCACTGATTCATAACATCTAACACTTGTCGGCCGAATGACGTTAGTCCTGCCCCTCGGGGTTCTAATGCTCCATCTGCCACTGCATTGGCCCAGTTCCAGGTTAATCCAACCGAACGAACCCCAAGCCGGAAGAGTGTGGTTAATTTTAGGAGGTCCTCTTCAATCGGTTCGCACCCTTCAAGCGTTAAAATGGCTCCTATTTCATGATCCTGTAACGATTCGATATCACCTTTTGATCGAACAAGTTTCAAGTTTGGGCACGGCCGTAACACTTTTTCATAAAAATCATCCACCATTTGTAACGCGATTTGAAATCGGTCATGTGGATGAACATCATGGGGAACGAATATAGCAAAACATTGGACTTTTGCCCCCGCTTCTACAAGCTGAGGATAGGTGACATGCATCTGCTCTCCTTGGTGAAATTGATAGGTTGGATCTTTGTACATTTGAAAAAGTACATCACAATGGGCGTCAAAAATTGGGTATGTTTGTGTAGTCATCCTTTTCCCCTCTTCCCAGTTCAATCAATTTGCTCTATTTTTTTACTTTCTAAGTTTTTGTAACCATTCATCAACATGGCTATATTCCTTTTGAAATACATATATCAACTAGTACAAAAAATACCTTAAAAAATGCCTGTTTGCATTCCGCAAACAGGCACCTGTCAGGGGTAACCTACCGCGGTTCCACGATCAATTTAATAGCGGTACGTTCTTCCCCTTCAATTTGAATATCAGTAAAAGCAGGAATACAAATTAAATCTACACCACTTGGAGCTACAAAACCTCTCGCAATGGCTACCGCTTTAACCGCTTGATTGAGGGCACCAGCTCCAATCGCTTGAATCTCAGCAGCTCCCCTTTCACGAAGAACACCGGCAAGTGCACCAGCTACAGAATTCGGATTAGATTTTGCTGAAACTTTTAATATTTCCATTTTTGTTCCTCCTTGTCATTTTCCCCATACCGAATGTCCATTAAGAGTGACACATATGGTAGAAACGATTCCATTGCTACTATATTCACCCATCTCCGAACATATGCCTGCTTGGACAAAATTTTGGAGGAACCTTTTTTATTCAGAAATAAACGGATGGTCGTCGTTAATTAAAATTCGGTTGATTTGCGTTGCCTTCCCCGTTTTATCATCTACATGAATGAGGCAAGCACTAAGCTGTCTGCGACCTTCTTTCGGTACTTCAAACCGAACCGGTAAGCTCGTTAAAAACTTCCGTATAACTGCTGTACGTTCCATTCCTAATATCTCATCGTAAGGACCCGTCATCCCCACATCTGTCAAATATGCGGTTCCATTCGGTAAAATACGGTTATCAGCCGTTTGAACATGCGTATGCGTTCCTATAACCGCTGACACTTTTCCATCCAAGTACCAGCCCATCGCTTGTTTTTCGCTCGTTGCTTCCGCGTGAAAATCAACAAAAATAATTGGTGTTCGTTCTTTAGCAACGGTAACTAACCTGTCAGCTACGACAAATGGGTCGTTGAGAGCTGGCATAAACGTCCGCCCTTGTAAATTGATGACCGCTACTTCTATTCCGTTCACTTTCACAAATCGCATCCCTACTCCTGGTGTTCCTTCAGGAAAATTTGCTGGACGTACAAGATATTTAGCGTCATCAATAAATTCAAAGATTTCTTTATTATCCCAAGCATGATTTCCAAGGGTAATGACGTGTGCTCCAACGTCTAATAATTGTCGGTAAATTTTTTCCGTAATGCCACGTCCTCCTGCCGCATTTTCACCATTGATGACCGTTACATCAGGACGATATTTTTCCTTTAATCGTGGAACATATTCTTTTACCATCTCACGGCCAGGAGATCCAACCACATCTCCGACGAATAGAATTTTCATGTAAATGCCCTTTCTACAGTTTTTTTCTTTTTTATTGTAACATAATTGTAACAAGTTTCTCTATGCTCATCTATTTATGTATAGGCTATGTTATATGTCATTGTTGATTTTTAGCAAGACATGAAGCGAAAGGAGGCGACTCCAGCGGGAACAAGAAGCCGCAAGACCCTTACTTGAGCGTAGCGAAGGATGCGGCTTCCTGCTTGCCCGCGGAAAGTGTCCGCCACAAGCGTAATGTATAAATATCAACAGTATCGTTTAACAGACATTCATGCCTATTGCCATTGGCACATCGATGAATGAAATAACAGTAAAAGTTATCCACAGTTATTTTAGGGTAGAGCCTATGTATAAAATAAAACGGTGGAAATCCACCGTTTTATTTTGCGTATTCAACAGCTCTCGTTTCACGGATGACTGTAACTTTAATATGACCAGGATAATCAAGTTCTTCTTCAATGCGTTTACGGATGTCACGAGCAAGACGATGTGCTTCAAGATCATCGATTTGCTCTGGTTTTACTATGATACGTACTTCCCTACCTGCTTGAATGGCATATGATTTTTCTACGCCATCATAGGATTCAGAAATTTCTTCAAGTTTTTCTAGACGGCGAATGTAATTCTCTAACGTCTCACTACGTGCACCTGGACGTGCTGCCGACAACGCATCGGCTGCGGCCACAAGAACAGCAATGATAGACGTTGGTTCTGTATCACCATGGTGGGAAGCAATACTATTGATCACGACTGGGTGTTCTTTATATTTGGTTGCTAATTCCACCCCAATTTCTACGTGGCTACCTTCAACTTCATGGTCGACGGCTTTACCGATATCATGAAGCAAACCAGCACGTCTCGCAAGCGTTTCATCCTCACCTAATTCGGCTGCTAAAAGACCGGCTAAATAAGCTACTTCCATCGAATGTTTAAGAACGTTTTGTCCGTAACTTGTACGGAACTTCAAACGCCCTAATATCTTGATTAAATCTGGATGAAGCCCGTGAACTCCAACTTCAAAAGATGTTTGCTCACCAATTTCACGAATGTGTTCATCCACTTCTCGCCGAGCCTTTTCCACCATTTCTTCAATTCGCGCTGGATGAATACGTCCGTCCTGAACTAGTTTTTCAAGGGCAATTCGAGCCGTTTCGCGACGAATTGGATCAAATCCAGATAAAATCACCGCTTCTGGCGTATCATCGATAATTAAATCAATACCTGTTAACGTCTCTAACGTGCGAATGTTTCGACCTTCACGCCCGATAATGCGACCTTTCATTTCATCGTTTGGTAAGTTGACAACCGATACGGTTGTTTCGGCCACATGTTCCGCCGCACAACGCTGAATCGCTAGGGAAAGAATTTCTTTCGCTTTTTTATCCGCTTCTTCTTTCGCCCGCGTTTCTTGCTCTTTAATCATCACGGCAATATCGTGGGCTAATTCTTGTTCGACACGCTCTAGAATAATAGCTTTTGCTTCTTCGCGAGTGAGACCCGAGATGCGCTCCAGTTCAGCTTGCTGTGTACGTATCATCTCGTCCACTTTGCTTTCCATCTCTTCAATATGTTGTTGTCTTTCGTTCAGAGATTCCTCTTTCTTTTCTAATGCCGCTTCCCGTTTATCTAGCGTTTCATCTTTTCGATCGAGGTTCTCTTCTTTTTGCAATAAACGATTTTCTTGTTTTTGCAATTCGTTTCTTCGTTCACGAAGTTCTATTTCCGTTTCTGTACGAAGTTTATGAATCTCATCCTTTGCTTCTAATAGGGCTTCCTTTTTTAATGCTTCCGCCTCGCGCTTAGCATCATCTAATATTTGTTCCGCTGCACTTTTCGCCCCAGCAATCTTTTGTTCAGCAAGGATTTTTCGAATGAAATAACCAACAACTACACCGACGATTAGGCCAAGCAAAATGGAGATGATGTTGTCCGTTCCACCCATCGCATTCACCTCCTTCTTGCTATGAACTTCTGTCATGTTTTACACATGTCGGCTGGTACATTGTTCATGGTCAATATACAGCGCAAAGGCATGTTTCATATTCGAAAAAAATGTCAAATATACATACTAATTTTAAAACTGTGGTATTTTCTTGTCAAGTGAAACTCCTTGCACGATTGAGTCAAGTATTTGTGGGCAGTTTTTTTCTCCCTAACAATGAAAGCGGATTCACTATTTTAGGGTACTCTCTT